>CAZGCX010000419.1:0-1534 GCA_964524585.1 uncultured Anaerolineaceae bacterium | reverse complement strand
GAGCACCAACCACATCAGGCCGTAACCCGCCCACGAGCCGGTGCGAACCACGATGATCGTTTCGCCCGCGCCGATGGCCACCGAGGCGACGATGGCCGCCGGGCCGAACATGGCCAACATGCGACGCAGCTTGCCAGCGGACCACGGTTCGGCAAACACACCGCCGAGCGGCGGAATGGTCACGGTCGGCGGCTTTGTTGGGGGTTCAAAGTTCAAAGTTCAAGGTTCAAAGTTGGAGGAAATGTAAGATGTGAGATGTAAGATAGCAGATGTGAAAATCTGCCTGTCATTCCTCTTACTTCCCTCTTACTTCTAAAATCTTCCGTAACAGTGTAGCGGCCTGAAGCGAATCGCCACAAGAAACACGAACGAAACAGATTGGGTCGAAGAGTCGAAAAGACTCAAAGTCGAAGAGAGGAAACCTGGCCATCGCGTCCCTTGGACTCTTCGGCTCTTTGACCTTTATACTTCATAAAACGCAGAGGACGCCAAGCACGCCGAGGGCCGCAGAGAGAAATCTTCACTTTCGACATTCTCTCCGTGACCTCCGTGACTCCGTGGTGAATCTTCCCTTTATTAGTGTGATTCGTGGTCCTGTTGCTTTAGACGGCTGAATGGTTACAGTCTTCCTTCTTAAATCTCACATCTTACATTCTCACATCTCCATGCCGAGTTGTTTCATCTTGCGATACAAATTCGCGCGGTGCAAGCCGAGTCGCTCGGCCGCGTCGCTCATATTGCCGCCGGCCGTGTGAATCGCTCCCTGGATGAAGTTGATCTGAAATTGGCGGGTGGCCTCGGTGAGCGGCAGAACGTCGCCGATCGACGTGGCTACACCGGCGGGAGAGAGAACGAACGCCAAATCTTCGGCCGCGATGGTCCTTGGCCCCGACTGTTCCGGCAAGAGATAGGCGAGCCGTTCCATCAGGTTGCGCAGTTCGCGGACGTTGCCGGGCCAACGGTGGGCCAGCAGGCGGCGACGGGCGGCGGCCGACAGCTTGGGCGTCCGGCGCCCGGCCTCTTTGCAAAACTGATCGAGAAAGGTTTCGGCCAACAGTACGACGTCCTCACCCCGCTCGCCGAGCGGTGGCACGTCGAGCGTGATCACGTTGAGTCGAAAATAGAGATCCTCGCGAAACTTCTTTTCGCTGACCCGCTGCGCCAGGTTTTGATTCGTGGCGGCCAATACCCGCACGTCGGTGTGAATCGGCGCTGACCCACCGACCCGCACCACTAGCTTTTCTTCCAGCACGCGGAGCAGCTTTGCCTGGCCCGACAGGCTCATGTCGCCAATCTCATCGAGAAACAGCGTGCCGCCGGTGGCCAGCTCGAACTTGCCCGCGCGGCTCTCGTGGGCGTCGGTAAAAGCGCCTTTCTCGTGGCCGAACAGCTCGCTTTCCAGCAATGTCTCGGCCAGGGCTGCGCAGTTGACCGCAATGAACGGCGCCGCACGACGGCGGCTGCGATAATGAATCGTGCGGCAGAGGACCTCTTTGCCCGTGCCGTTTTCGCCCAGCACCAGCACCGCCAGATC
>CAZGCX010000418.1:0-1535 GCA_964524585.1 uncultured Anaerolineaceae bacterium | reverse complement strand
CTCCACTGGCATCGACCAGCTGATGCTGGCCGCCATCTTGATCGCGGCGGCCGTGGTCCGCTTCATCGGGATCGGCTGGGATCAGAGCACCCATCTGCACCCCGACGAGCGGTTTCTGACTACGGTCGAGACCAGCATCGAGATCCCGGCGAGTATTGCCGACTACTTCGACACCGATAGCTCCACCTTCAACCCCCACAACACCGGACACAGCTTCTTTGTCTACGGCACGCTGCCGATCTTTCTGGTGCGCTACCTGGGTGAGTGGCTGGGGCAACTTGGGTACGACCAGATTCATTTGATTGGGCGCGCGGCCTCGGCCTCGTTTGACCTGCTTTCGGTCTTCCTGGTCTACCTGATCGGTGTTCGCTTGTATTCGCGCCGGGTGGGGCTGCTGGCGGCCGGGCTGGCCGCTTTCTCACCGCTGTTAATTCAGCATGCCCATTTCTTCGTGGTCGACTCCTTCGCCAACACCTTCATCTTGACCGGCATTTACTTCGCGCTGCAGGTGGTTGACCACGGGCGTACCCGTGACTACGTGCTGTTTGGGCTGGCACTCGGCATGGCGGCGTCATCCAAGATCAGTGCTGCGCCGCTGGCCGGCGTGTTGGTGCTGGCGGTGCTGATTCGGATCTACAGCGATCGCTCCACCGAAGGGCGGTCGTTTCCGGAATTCGGCCATTTGGCCCTGGCCGCGGTGGTTTCGCTGGTGACCTTCCGGATTCTGCAGCCCTACGCCTTTCGGTCTTTCAGTTTGCTGCCCAATCCACTCTGGCTCGAGAACTTGCGCTCGGTTGCTGTTCAAACCAGCGGACGGGCGGATTTCCCGCCCGCTACCCAGTGGGCGGACCGGACCCGAGTCTGGTTCTCGTTTAAGAACCTGCTGCTGTATGGCATCGGATGGCCGCTGGGCGTCACCGCATGGGCCAGCTGGGCCTGGGCGCTGTGGCGATCGGTCAAGGGCGAGTGGCGGCGGCATCTGATTCCGGTGGCCTGGACCGGGCTGTACTTCCTGTGGCAGGCGAGCGGCTTCACCATGGCGATGCGCTACCAGCTCCCGGTGTACCCGACGCTGGCGCTGTTGGCGGCCTGGGGGCTGTCGGAAGCCTGGGATCGAGCGAAACCCTTGACGCACACCGACTCAAATGCCCGGCGGTGGCTGGTTGCCGGGGTGGGGTGTTTCGTGGTGGGTTACACCTTTGTATATGGTCTGGCATTTGCCATCAACTTCGCCCGGCCATTCACGCGCTACGAGGCTTCAAGCTGGATCTACCGGAACCTTCCCGCGGCAGTGAATGTGGTGCTTGAGGTGGGCGATGACCGTCTGCTGGAGCCGGTCCCGGTCGGTCAAGCCATCGACCTGTTTCCGGGCGTTCCACTCGAAACCCAATTCGTCAGCCGCAGCAACGGGCTGGCTACCGCGGTCACCATGCCGCATGTGACCGGCGCGGCTGGAAGCCTGGTCCAACTGACGTTGCTGAGAGACGGCGTTCAGTTGGCGAAGGCTCAGCAAATCGTTGCAGATTCGGGGCAGC
>CAZGCX010000417.1:0-1537 GCA_964524585.1 uncultured Anaerolineaceae bacterium | reverse complement strand
TCCTTGAGGTACACGGCCGAATGACTGTGCCCGAACTCCAGATCGAAGGGGAGAGGAGGATCGGGGTCGTCCAGATCGTCGTCGCTGTCGTCCGCCGGTGGGGGCGCCGGGCTACGGCGGAGCGAGGCGGGCGTGCTGCCGCGCGTATAGGGAGCCGTGTCCCGAAACGGCGCGGGAGGGATGGTGGAGCGGTATCCGTTCGTGCGACTCGATGACTGTCCGTTTGCGCGAGGCGCGGGTGCCGGAGTACCGTCGGAGCTGGGCGTGCCGTTCTCACGTGTGCCGTTATTGGGCGTGCCGCTGTCGGGCGTCGGCGGATTCATCGGCGTCGGCGGATTGGCGGGCACGCGGGGAACAACCGGCGGCGGGGGGCTGCTCTCCTCGGGTGTGGTGCCTGGAACGGAAGGCAGCGCCTCGTGCGGCTGCATGTAAATCGGCTCGCCGTTTTCGTCGAGGTACATTACCTCGTGCGACGGACACTCCTCCCAACCCTCGGGCCACTGTTCCCAGCAGGTGCCGTGGTAGCCGAAGAAGGCCGGGTCCGCGCAGTACGGAAGTCTTCTGCGCGGTTTGCACACCGAAGTGGGCGGCACGTAATGCAGCGCCGTCGCATCAAACCGGTACCAGTCGAAATGCGCGCAGCCGCCTGTTGCCACCATCAGCAGCAGAGCCGGCCATAGCCGCGCCGCGTGTCGAGAATAACCGTGGAGTGTGGTCATGCGGGGTTGCTCGGGGAATGCTGGTGTGCCGACGCGAGTCGGCGGTTGGGTCGGTTGGTTGGTTGGACGGTTTCCAGCCGGCGCTCGCGATTCTGGGGATCGCGGGCGCTTCGGCTTGTGTAATGTCGAGTCTGGGACGGTAGCGATCCGTGGCTTAGGTTGTGGCGATCTCCCTTACTTCTCGCTTAGAACCCGCCGCCGAAGCCACCATTGTTTTGGTTACCCCCACCCCTGAGGACCGCGCCCGACAGTCGGGTCGCCGTGCCGGTTCCCAAAAGCACAAAGCCCATCATCCGTTCGAACGGCGCCAGGAGTTTTCCCAGGTTGGTGTCGAAGGCCACCATCTTGTCCTCGGCCACAAACACGCGGTCGCCCGGCAGAATCTGGTAGTTCGTTTCGGTCGCCCCCTGGGCCGTGATACCGACCCAGTCCACCGGTAGGATTTGCACGTGGCTCGAATCGGGCGTCGGGCGGGCGATCCAGATGCGTTTCGACGACACCTGAGTCAGTCCGTTGATGTTGGCCAGTGCGTCGAGCACGGTTTCGTTGCCGGTGACTGGCAAGCGGTACAAGCCGTCGCCGAGTCCCGCACCTTCGGTGACGATGTAGTACACCTTGCTGTTGTACGCGAATACACTAACGGACACCTCGGGATCTTCGAGGTACTTCGATAGTTGCCCCTCGATGGCGTCGGCGACCTGGGAAAGCGTCTTACCCACGACGGAGACTTTGCCGTACGTGCCGAGCGTCACCATGCCGTCGGGACCCACCAGATGCTCGCCGGTGATCTGCTGCTGCAATCCCATCTGCAACAGCGC
>CAZGCX010000416.1:0-1543 GCA_964524585.1 uncultured Anaerolineaceae bacterium | reverse complement strand
TCACGTTCCAGCTCCTGCACGAGTCGGTGGTACTTCTCCATCATCGCCAGGCGCTGCTGAACCATCAAGTCGATTGCCTCGACCCGACCGAACCGGGGGCCCATCCTGCTCTGGAAGCACTGCATCCAGCCATGCAGGCAGCGATCACTGGTCCATCGCCTTGATCAGCAGGCGTAGCCAGTTGTTGATGGTCTTCGGCGGTCTGAAATGAATCAATCCGACCTCGATGGGATGGGTTTGCAGCTGCTCGTACATCGTGCGGGCGAGCAGCAGCTGCAGCTCACCGAACGACTGCTCGCGGCCCGGCACCGGTTGGTCTTTCTTGGCGGCCTCCGAAAGGATCAGAGTGAGTTGGCGCACGCGTGCACTGCCATTGCCCGAGTTGATAGGCAGCGAGCCGTACACCAATCGTAGGTCGGTTCCCGCCGCCGTCAAGGTCCGGCGTAGGTCATCCAGGGTTCGCTCGAGCGTGTGGGTCGCTCTACGGAAGACGGCCAGGTTGAGGATTGAGCCTGGCGTCAAACGATCGGCCGCCTTGGCAGCCAAATCCGAAAGTGATTTCTGGGCGTCGTCCAATGGTTCGGCAATCGACCACCAGGCTGCACCCTGGTCGAGCTCCAGGCTCGGCTTGCTCCAGTTCAACCGACCGCGTTTGTGCTCTTGTTCGATCATCTCGGCGAAGCGCTGCACCGCGCGCTGTTCCTCAGGAAGCGGTTTTGGCTCAAGTTCCAGGATGTGCGCCGCGACTCCAAGCCCCATCTCCCAGCGTACCGCCTCGCCGCCAACCCCAGCTGTCGCATCCAACTGCAGGCACGGGATCCCCTCTGCTATCCAGGCGGCTATCTGCTCATCGAGCTCGCCGGAGGAACGCAGGTAGACAATCAGGCGATCGGCCGCATCCGCCGCGATCGGCACGGATCGAAGCAGCGCCAAGCGATCGGAAAGCCCACTGGCCTCGAACAGATCTGCCAGCCAATCCACTGCCGCCTCCAGTCCGGAATCGCTCACCAGACCAAGACGACCGATGCCGGCTTGGACTGCGGTCGCCAGAACCGCCCCCAGGTACAGCCCGGGGTTCTCCCCACCAGTCGCCTGCGGGCCACATTGGAAACGCATCTGGCTGGCAGCCTCCGACAGAGTGGCAGCCGGCTGACCTCTGAGCTCAGCGAGCAGCATGGCTTCCGACAGCTCGACATTTCCCTCCAGCAGGGGCAGCTGGCGCTGCCGAGCCAGGCGGCTGAGCGACGAGCCAGCCGCAGCCAGGACAAGGAAGTGTTGCGCCGCCCGTTCCCCCAGCCGATGGCTTGCCCGCTCCCAGATCGGCTGGAGCACCGCCTCCAGTGCCAGATCTTCCGGATAGCCGGAGGCCACGACGAAGAATGTGGATTCGACCGGGGTTTCGGACACCAGCATGCGTTGTTCGGTGGGATCCAGGCTGAGCACTTGCAGCAGGTGCAAGTCGTTCGCGGTCAGATTCAGGTTTCGGCTCGACAGCCAGGCAACTTGCTCCGGCTTGAGAGCTCTGAATCCAGACAAGTGGGGA
>CAZGCX010000415.1:0-1545 GCA_964524585.1 uncultured Anaerolineaceae bacterium | reverse complement strand
CGCTTTGCCGTCTTCATACGTGGACAATACAACCTCACTGGTTCCGTCGCCATCGGACTCTTGACTGCATGGATGATCGCGTCGGGCCCCGAGACGATCGCCAGCCCTGCGGCGCCGGCCGCTAACTCCAGATTCGGTTGCGGGTCGTCTCGTGCCCGCATCCAGAAGAACGCGGCCAGGACGACCGCCAACACACTCAGACTGGAGCCGGAAGCGGTTCGGCTCACGGTCCACAGGGTCGGTGAGATCGAAAACAGAAAGGCAGTGATCAGCGCCGCAGCGCTCCCGAGTTGTTGTCGAACCAGCAGCGGCGTGAGCACCAACAGCACACCGATCAAGGCGGGAAACACCCGGGCTGCCGCTTCGCTTGAACCGGCCAGGCTGAAGATTGCCGCAGTGACTACCCGATACGCGGCCGAAGTCGGAATCGATTGGGCGGGGTTGAAACCCGAGTCCATCGCGGACAATGCCGTGGTCGCCTCGAGGTCATTGAGCGGTGAAGCGTTCAGGGCTGCCACCCGCAAGCCGGCCGCCAGCAATACCAATCCCAGGTACAGCACGACCTCAAGCGAGATCGATCGCTTCATCCGGTCGCTCCGCGTGAGTAGATCCGCACCGCATCGCTCTGATAAATCAGCTCCATATTGCGGACAAACTTATTCTCGTTGAGGCGTAGGTAGCTCGCCCGCTCCAGCTCCCCAATGTACACATAGTCGATGCCGTACTGCTCGAGCACCGCCGCTGCTTCCGGCCAACTGCTGGTCTCATACAGACGCTGGATGTCTGCCTGCCGCGTGCCTTGCGGACCGGCATTGCCGCGCCACTGTACCTCGTGGCCGCCCCAGCCCAGCACGGTCGGTAGGCCGGTATAGGCCGCAATTCGGCCGTACTCACTGTAGCTGCCTCCCACCGCCTCTGCGATGACGCCGGTCGGCAGATTCTGCTGGATCCAATCGATCGCTCTCAAGTCTCCCGGGGCGTTGATCCCCAGGTAGGCGGTGCCGTCCAGCGTCCGCCCTGCGTTCGGATTGAACCCATTGGCTTTGGTCCAGGTTGCGAGCGCCGGATAGATCAGACCCAGCAGCAGTGGGATGGCCACCAGCAAACGCGCCGCTGACCTGGCGGTCCACCGGGTCGGCCAAAACTGGGCGGTCGCGTACGCCCCAGCCAACCCCCACAGGATCCAGGCCGCAAAGTAGAACTTGAATACCGTGTTCATGCGGGTCCCAAACAGATCCCGCAGGTAGACGAACTCCGGCGCCAACACCAGCAGTGACCCCACCATCACCAGGCTGATCACGAACGGCGTGGCATCGGCTCCCCGTTGCTCGTCTTTGGGTTCCATCCGGCGCCCGAGCAGCGCCACACCGACTCCCACCAGCAGGCACAAGACGAGGACAGTCCAGGATGAACCTAACCGGCGCGAAATCGCTGCGGAAAGCACGGTGCGCACCCCCTCCCGCAGCGAGAGGCCAGAGATCCCAAGGCTTTGCAACACCGACTCCAGCCCCGCGAGCTTCGAATGGGAGATCGACACGAAAGCCC
>CAZGCX010000414.1:0-1564 GCA_964524585.1 uncultured Anaerolineaceae bacterium | reverse complement strand
GTGTTGGCCACTGGGGAATCACACTCTGTCAGAGAGTTCGCCTCTCGAGCGTTCGAATTGGCAGAACTTGACTGGGAGGATCATGTGAGGATCGATGAGCAAATCCTCCGGCCGATCGAAACGAGTGAGCTCCGAGGTGATGCATCGAAGGCGCTGCGTGAGTTGGGATGGAAACCACAGGTTGGATTCTCTGAACTCGTGGAGAGAATGGTCAAACACGACCTCGAACAACTAGGCGCCGATCACGGGCGGTCAGGCTCCAACATGCCGGCTCAGGACATCGCACCTGGCTGATCCATCACCTGTGACCCGTACGCAAACAGAGCCGGCGCACCTCCCGTGTGCCAGAACAGCACCCGCTCGTCCTTGCTGATCTCGCCGCGATGGATCAGATCCAGCATGCCCGCCGCCGCTCGGGCGGTGTAGACCGGGTCGAGCAAGATGCCCTCCAGGCGAGCGAAACGATCGATCGCGTCCCGCTCCCGATCAGTCACGATCCCGTAGCCCGCATCCATATAGCCCTCACGTATGTCGACCGCCTGCGGAGAGATGTCTAAGTTTTCGCCAATGAGCTCGCCCACTCCCTTTGCCAGTTCGACCAAACGGTCGCGCTCCGCCCCCCCGAACTTGGCGATCCGAATCCCAGTGATTTGACCGGTGTAGCCGAAGAGTCGCGCCCCGGCCAGCAGCCCGGCCAGCGTCCCACCGGACGAACTGGCAACGACGATCCGGTCGGGCCGTAGGTCCTGTTCCATCAGCTCCCGCGTCGCATACGCGTAGGCTGCCGCCCCCCGGGCGTTTGAGCCGCCAATCGGGATCAAATGCGGGCGGCGACCGTCGGCAGCCAGGCGATCGAATTCAGCCTGCATTGCGTCGTTCAAGCCGGCCTCGCCGGCCCACACAATCTCGGCGCCGAGCAGCTCGTCGAGCAGCAGGTTTCCTGGCCGAGTCCCCGGATCGTCGCCACCCAGCACCAGCACACAATGCATGCCCACCCGGCCGGCGGCGCCGGCGGTTTGGCGGCAATGGTTGGACTGTGCCGCGCCGGCGGTGATCAGCGTGTCGGCGTCCTGGGCGACCGCTTCGGCCAGCAGGTACTCCAGCTTCCGCACCTTGTTGCCGCCCATCGCCAGGCCGGTCAGGTCGTCACGCTTGATCCAGAGCTCTGGTCCGCCGAGTTCTTCGCTCAGGCGCTGCAGCCGGTGGGCCGGAGTGGGGAGCTGAGCCAGCTTGACTTTCGGAATCAATTCGCCGCCTCCGCCGCCACTCGCCGACGGCCGAAAATCCGCATGACGCCCAGCACTCTCGGCCAGAGCAGGCGGTAGGCCCAGTAGACGGCTGGTTGGAGTGGATAGTCCCAGGCGCCAACGGTTCGCACGAATTCGCCTCCGAACCCGAGCTTGAAGCGATAAACGCCCCACATTGGATCGCTCTCCTGCAGCTCATCCGGCGCGCCCACGAAGTCGTAGGTCTCGCAGCCATGGTGCTTGGCCCAGCGAATCGCTTCCCAGTGGAGCAGATGGTTGGGCATCAGCTCTCGATGCTCATCGGTCGACATGCCGTA
>CAZGCX010000413.1:0-1567 GCA_964524585.1 uncultured Anaerolineaceae bacterium | reverse complement strand
GTGTGCCACTGGCTCCGCCCAGTGGCGTCCGGGATTTCCATTAGTGCGGGGACGTGTTCGATTGATGTTGGCAAAGAGGCATGAGAGCCGTGAAACGGATGGATGGCAGGAGAGGCGTCGGAGTGGCTGGGCGCATGCGTGGGCCGAGGCGTCGCGGTGCGCAGACCGTGGCCCTAGGGGCGGGATTTTTTGCGGGCACGGCGGCGGGCAGCCGACAGGCGATCCCGTTCCTTCCGGCGTTCACGTTCCCGCAAGATGGGGAGAATTTCGTCCAGTGTGGCCGCGCCCGTGGCTACTTGGATGAGCAACGCGAACATGTATTTGCTCGGTCGGTAGCCTGTGTGCAGATACATCAACAGAACGGCGATGATCGTTACGTACAGATGCGCCAGCACGCCCTCGCGCGTATGGCTGATGAGATGACCGAAATGGCCGAACGATTTGAACCAGCGAAAGAACAATTCCACCTGCCAACGATATTGATACAACAAGGCGACGGCGTGTGCGGACACATCGGTCAGGCTGGTGATCAGTCGCAGCGTTTTCGTTTCCCCGTTGTCTTCGTACGTGAGCACGACTTCCCGCAGCAGAAGCCGGGACACGCCCTCGCGCCGCGCGGTGTCCGACAGGAAGCGTCCGGTCCGATCGCTCAGCACGCCGGCTGCGCGGTCTTCGGCAGTCAGCGACCGATCGATCGCCTCGTGCAGCTCCGGCGAGTTGCCGCCGGCCGGTTTGTAACGCACCACGAAGTGCGACTTGATTTCCGATTCTCCACCGCCTCTCGACGGATAGTGGGCCGCCAGCAGGGCGAAGCTCATGTAGCCCCGGTCATAGACATAGATGCGACCGGCCTGCAGGCGCTCGATTGCCGAGTCCGCTTCGCTCTGTCCCGGTGCGGGAACCACCAGGGCTTCGGGGAGCCATGTCGAGACGTTCAGATGCGCATCCAGGCGGGCGCGATGGCGGACCGCGCCGTGATGGTTCGAGTTGGCCACCGCCCACGCGACGTCGGCCACCGCGTGCAGAAACGTGCCGTCGACCGCCACGGTTTGTCGCAGCAGTTCGTCAAGATCGCAATCAGCCCCCGCCCGTCCGACCTGCTGGGCACGGAGCCGGCGGCGCAACGCCTGAATGATCGGCACGAGCCGCTCCGGATCGATGATGCGGTTGAAATCCGAGAGCGTGCTCTTGCAGACCCGTTCCACCGAAAGATGTTTCTGCGCCTGCCGTGTCTGGCTCAGGTCCTCGACCGTTCGCAACGAACGGACCGTGGGATTGAAGAACGCCAGCAAATAGACCACAAACACGTCATCCAAAAACAACCGGCGATTTCCGTGCGCGGTTTCGTCCCGCATCGTCCGCAGTTGCTTTTCGAGCAACCGTACGTACTTCGCACCAATGACTTTCTCCGGGCACCGTGCCCTGCGAGTTTGCGCTGCTGCCGTCCGGTCCAACTCCCCAGGGGATCGTAATGCGTCCTGCTCGCGTGCCATGCGAGCCTTGTAACACAAAGGCCACCTTCGCGCAAGTTAAGAAATGATGAAAACTTTCCCGGACGCCATTGGGC
>CAZGCX010000412.1:0-1586 GCA_964524585.1 uncultured Anaerolineaceae bacterium | reverse complement strand
CCGCGGCTGTAGTCTGGTTCACATTCCGACCGTGTTTGGGGCGGTGTCGCTGGGATATAACCTGGAGGGAGCCGACTCGCTAACGCTGTCCGGGCCGGTGCTGGCCGATATCTACCTGGGGAAGATCAGCAACTGGAACGATCCGGCGATTATCGGTCTGAACCCGGGCGTCTCACTGCCGGATGAGGACATCATCGTGGCGCATCGCTCGGATGGGTCGGGCACCACCAGCATTTTCACCACCTACCTGAGCAGCGTCTCCGCCGACTGGGCCAACGGCCCCGGGGCCGGCAAGGAGGTGGAGTGGCCAGCGCAGAACTCGGTGGGCGGCGAAAAGAACGACGGGGTTGCGGCCCAGATCCAGCAGAACCCGGGAGCGATCGGCTACATCGAGCTGTCGTACGCGATCACCACCGGCATCCCGGTTGCGGACATGATCAATGACGATGGGAATGCGATCACTCCGACGCTGGCCTCGACGGCGGCTGCTGCGGACGGCATCGACATCCCGGATGATCTGCGGTTCAATATCCTGAACGTGGGCGGGCAGGGGTATCCGATCGCCGGTGCCACCTGGTTGCTGGTCTGGACCTGTGGTTACGACGCGCAAACCGAAGCCGCGCTGAAGGACTTCATCACCTGGGACCTGACCCAGGGTGACGCGCTGGCGGAGCAGCTGCTCTACTCGCCACTTCCCGACTCGTTGCAGGCGAAGGCACTGGAGAAGGTGGCCCTGATCAACGTTGAGGGCTGATCCCACCCCGGGCTATGAGCACCCAGTGTTGTGACCAACGATGGAGGGCTCGGCTGAGCCCCACATCGTTAGCTTTGAATCACACCGAAGAGGATCGATGACAACTGAGGCGACATCTGGACTGCAGCTGTGGTCAAAATCGAGACGGCGGTCGTCGGCCGACACCTGGTTTCGGCGCGGCCTGGCGCTGGCCGGTGCCAGTGTACTGATCATTCTGGCGGTCATGCTGGTTTCGACCGCGCTCGACGCCTGGCCGGTCTTTCAGCATGCCGGTCTGTCATTCGTTACCAGCGCCGACTGGGATCCGGGAATCTCCCGAGATGAGGTCACTGGAAACTACGGTGCCCTGGCCTTTATCGCTGGCACGCTGATCACTTCCGCTATCGCCTTGGGGGTCGCAGTGCCGCTGGCGGTCGCCAGCGCGTTGTATCTCACCCAGCTGGCGCGGGAGCGAGCCCGGCGTCCGCTGACCTACGCGGTCGAGCTGTTGGCGGCAGTGCCCAGCGTGGTGTACGGGCTGTGGGGGCTGTTGTTCTTTGTCCCGACCGTTCTGCGGCCGGTGATGAATTTCCTCTCTGGTCTGCTGGGAAGCTTCATTCCGTTTTTCGCTGGGCCGGTGCTTACCTACAACTACTTCGCAGCGGGGGTGGTGCTGTCGATTATGGTGCTGCCGATCATCCTGGCGGTCACGCGGGAGGTCATGTCCAACACGCCCGACTCGGAGATCTTCGCCGCCTACGCACTGGGTTCAACGCCATGGGAAATGATGTGCCAGGTGGTACTTCCCAGAGCGCGCGCCGGGATCATTGGGGCGACCATGCTGGGGCTTGGG
>CAZGCX010000411.1:0-1600 GCA_964524585.1 uncultured Anaerolineaceae bacterium | reverse complement strand
TGCGAGTCAGCATCTCTGTTCTGCCTTCGATGGCATAATGCCGGTACAGACGGCCGACGAATCTCACGGTTTCCTCATCGGCCAGAAGCGAAGTCCACCACTCCAGTCCACCAATGCCCGACAGCGCCGGATGGTTCGCCACCACATTCATCTGCTGGTCCATCCAGACGTGATAGTCCACATTGGGCTGCTTGTTGATACTACCCGGCGGCATCGAGAAGAGGCCAAAGGCTAGGATCATATGCTCCTTGGCGCCAGGCTCCTTGGCCTGCCAATCGGCTACTCCCTCGACAAATTGTTGCAGGGCCTCTTCCGATTTTTTCTCGCTCGAGACCTCAAAAAGGTAGCGTTCCAGGGCGATGCGACAATCAGCGTCGATCAGAGTGCGGACAAATGTCTTGCCGATCACCTCCTGATTGAGGCGTTTTCCACTGCCACCGACGTAAGTGTAGAGGGACTTGCCCTTGTAGCGATCGTCGGCGCGCAAGCGGCGGATAGCCTCCTCATAGATCGGGTATTGTCGCCGCTCCCGATTGATCTGCTCTTGAAGCTCTGCAGTGATGGGTATGCCCCAGCTCGTTACGGGCTTGTTTACGATAAACTCATTGATGATCATGCCGTCCAGGAAAGGAGCCTTGTCCAGCAAGCTGGTCCAGTAATGGAAATGATCATCGGAGGTTTGGCTCTGGCCATTGATTCCCACCTCGGCAACGAAGCGTTTTCCCTGGCGGTGCCAAGCATCAATGGCCGCAGGCGGCAGTTCGATGCTATGGGGGACGATCAAGGTGGTAATGTTCGGCAGAATATCCTTTTTGAGAAACTCCATGTCATAATGACCATAGGCCTTGATCGCCGGATCGAATCCCAGTCCACAGTGGATCAGTTCTGGGATCGCTCTGACGACCAGTTGCTCGATGCGGACGTCACCTGCGCATTCCGCCCGCAGTTTATGTTCTCCTTCGCTCACATAGCAGAAGGCCTCGGAAACGTTCCCCCGGTCGGTGTGCTGGAAAATGAGCGATTCATGCGGCGACGAATCGTCCAGTACGACGCTTACCGTTCCTCGCCCGCTGGATGTGGCGGAGACGAAAATCCAGCCTGCGCGGGGGCGCGTAAATGAGAACTCGCCACCGGAGCCAGAGACCGGCGAGACCAGCAGCAGCTGTGAGACAAGATTATTGAGCCTCGGGACTTCCAAAGATGCTGCGTCGTAATCGGCGCCGCGCGAAGTTTGAGCACCACAAAGGGACAACAAGACCACGGCAGCCAGAGTCGTTCGTATTCGCACGATGTTGCCTCCCCGGATCAAGCCGAACCATGAAAACGCAGGCTGCGTTCACCTCTTGCGGAGCTTGAGCGATACTCCTTTTCATCATTAGGGGCTTCTCGGCGCGCAAGCCCCACCTGCCAGGAAGGCGCGAAGCCCTACGACGCCCCTGGCGTAGCAAACCAGCCTGAATACCCCGCCCGCAAGGGGCAAGGACCTGACGATATTGGCCAGCGGCGGTACGGAGCGAACCAACCTGAAGGACCCGCCGACAAGCGGCGGGGATCATCCCAACGTCCCGGGATCTGACACGTCTCTTTTTGAACATCCGTG
>CAZGCX010000410.1:0-1611 GCA_964524585.1 uncultured Anaerolineaceae bacterium | reverse complement strand
TGCGATGACAGCGTGGCCGGGCTGATGTTGACCAATCCCAATACACTCGGCTTGTTCGAGGAACGCGTGTTGCAGGTGGTGGAACGGATCCACGGTTGCGGGGGCTTGGTGTACGGCGACGGAGCCAACATGAATGCCCTGCTGGGCGTGGTCCGACCGGGCGACCTGGGATTCGACATCCTGCACTACAACCTGCACAAGACCTTCTCCACACCACACGGCGGCGGCGGCCCCGGTTCCGGCCCGGTCGGCGTCTCCGAGCGGCTGGTCGACTATCTGCCGGGACCGATCGTCGGAATCGCCGACCCGGGCGACGATGAGCTGCCGCCGCTGTACGAGCTTGTGATGCCCGATCGGTCGATTGGCCGGGTGAAGGCCTTTCACGGCCATTTCGGCATGCACGTTCGAGCTTTTACCTACATCCGGTCGAATGGGCGGGAAGGGTTGCGGGCGATCGCCGACCACGCGGTGTTGAATGCCAACTACCTGCTGGCAAAGGTGCGCGATACCTACCACGTGCCCTTCGACCGAAGCTGCATGCACGAGTTCGTCGCCGAGGGGCGCTTCGCCGATGTCCCAGAGGTGCACGCGCTGGACATTGCCAAGCGCCTGATGGATTACGGGTTCCATCCTCCGACCAACTACTTCCCGCTGATCGTGCATGAAGCGCTGATGATCGAACCGACCGAAACCGAAAGCAAAACTACGCTCGACGCCTTCATCGAGGCCATGATGCGAATCGCGGGCGAAGCACGCGAGGAGCCAGGTGTGCTCACCAGCGCGCCGCACAACACACCTTTCGGACGGCTGGACGAAGTACAGGCTGCCAAGCAGCTGGTCTTGTGCTGCCGGCCGCCGGAGCTTGAGCCGGCCAGCGCCTGAACACTGGCAGCGGGTGGCCGGGAAGGCGGATCGGCGTCACAAGTTAACCGGGCCAGCTTCCACTGCGCCGGGATGATCATCCCGGCGCAGTTCTTTTAGGGCGAACGGTGCTGCCTTCCACCCACGGTCACATTGGGGCGACCACCCCGCTTGCGGTAGAATCCGAGCCCCCAATGGAAGGAACAATCGCCGAACGAGAGGTCCACGAGACCGCTGCCCAATCAGCAGTGCAGGTGCACCTACCCGATGGCAGGGTGCTGGAAGGCGAGCGGGGCCTGCCGCTGCAGGCTTTCTTTGAGCGTGAAGACAGCGAAGCACCAATCGTGGGCGCCATCGTGAACGGCGAGCTGAGAGAACTCACCTACTGCATTGAGATGGAGTCCCGGGTGCGCCCGGTCACCATGTCGGATGAAGACGGCATGCGAATCTACCGGCGGTCGTTGACGTTCTTGCTGGCGGCCTCGTTTGAGAAGCTGCACCCTCAAGCCAGGCTGGACGTGGAGCACTCAGTGGCCTCCGGGGGATATCACTGCCACGTCAGCGGCCGCCCATCGCTCGACCAGAACGAGCTCGCGGCGCTCGAGGCACACATGCGATCGCTGGTGGAGAAAGATCTGCCGTTCTCCAAGACCAAGGTCCTGTTGGAGCAGGCGGTCGAATACTTCCTGTCCAAAGGGATGATCGACAAGGTACGCCTGCTGGATCACCGGCGGAAGCCTTATTTGATTA
>CAZGCX010000409.1:0-1628 GCA_964524585.1 uncultured Anaerolineaceae bacterium | reverse complement strand
TCTCCGGCGCGCCAGCCAACAACGCGGTCTACCAGGCCCTGGTCGAGCCGGGAGAAACCGTGCTGGGCATGGATCTGATGCAGGGCGGCCACCTGACCCATGGGTCACCGGCGAACCGATCCGGCAAGCTGTACCACGCGGTGCACTATGGAGTCGATCCAGACTCCGAACGGATCGACTACCGCCAGGTCGAGGCACTGGCGCAGGAGCATCGGCCGAAGCTGATCATTGCCGGTTACTCCTCCTATCCGTGGACCGTCGACTGGGAACGCTTCGCGGCAATCGCGCACCAGGTCGACGCCTATCTGCTGGCCGACGTCGCCCATATCGCGGGGCCCATCGCGGCCAAGGTCATCTCTTCGCCGGTCGGGCTGGCCGACGTGGTGACCTTCACCACGCATAAGTCGATGTGCGGCCCGCGCGGCGCGGTGGCACTCACCCATCTCCCCGACCTGGCCCGCATGCTGGACCGGGCGGTGTTTCCGGGCGAGCAGGGCGGCCCGCACATGAACACCATCGCCGCGCAGGCAGTGGCGTTCAAGTTGGCAGACACCGACCAGTTCCGCCAATTGCAGCGCCAGATCCTGTCAAACTCGGTCGCCTTGATCGAAGCCATTCAATCGGCAGGCTTCCGCATTCCGTTTGGCGGCACCGACACCCACATGAGCAACGTGGATTGCTCATCCGTCGTCGGCCCGGATGGAACGCCACTATCCGGCGACCAGGCGGCCCGCATCCTGGATCTGGCGGGGATCGTGGTCAACCGCAATACCATTCCCGGCGACCGCTCCGCGGCACGCCCGTCGGGAATCCGGCTGGGCACGGTCTGGATCACGCAGCGCGGCTACGACGAGGCCGAGTGTCGGGAGATCGGCCAGTTGATCGCCCGGATGCTGCAGTCCTGCACACCGTACAGCCTGACCGGCGGCAAGCGGGGCGACGCGCGGGCAAAGGTCAACTTCGAGTTGTTGGGCCAGATCCAGCAGCAGGTAGCGGAGATCTCCGCCCGGCATCCGGTCGACTACCAACCTGGCGATCACGGATACCCGCACTTCTACCGAGTTGAGCCTGCGAATCAGAGTGCGCCATACGAACAACTGGAGGTCCTGGGGGACGCCTCCGACGCGCTGCTGGGTTACGTAACCGATGCCCGGCCGCGGGAGCTGGCTGTGGGCCAGGAGCTTGCCACGCGGCTGCATCTCCCGGACGGTCCGCTGGCGACCGGCCTGGCCCGCACCGCGCAGGGCTGGAGGCTGACCGTCGAGTCGGCCGCGGCTCCCAAGGCCCTCGGCTGGTTGCGAGCCCTGTCGGATGGCTATATTGAATTCGATCCTGCCGACCTGCTGCGCAAGCCACCCGGCCCGGTAATTGTGCGGCGTGGGGAGGCGACCGATCAACTGCCACAAGGTGACCTACAGAATGGCAGCGACAAACCCTGGTACTTCGGTGCCGCTGAAGCCGATTCAGCGCTTCCGGATTTTGAGTGGGACGGCCGGGAGCCCGAGCCGTTGCGGCGGACGGCGCTGATCGAGCGCCATCGACAATTGGGCGCCAAGCTGATTCCCTTTGCCGGCTGGGAGATGCCGGTCTGGTATAGCTCGGTACTGGAAGAGCACCGGGCCACTCGC
>CAZGCX010000408.1:0-1641 GCA_964524585.1 uncultured Anaerolineaceae bacterium | reverse complement strand
CCTACCTGCAGACCAAGATGACCACACCACCCAACCCGGGATCTCAGGGAGCCGGCATGACCCAGGTGATGAGTCTGTACATGCCATTGATCGTCGGCTGGCTGGCCTACAGCTTCGCCGCCGGGCTGGCGCTGTATTTTGTGGTGAGCAACTTGCTTGGCATCGCCCAGGCGGTGGTCGTGAAACGGATGCAGGCCCGCGCGGATCTTGCCGGGCCGATCGCGAAACCGAAGGCCCCCAAGCCCGATCGAAAGGCGCTGGCTGCCAAGCCAAGTGGGTCGAAGCAGACAGATGATGTAAAAGGATGATGAGCGAGATGTCCGAAGGAAAAACTAGCCTGGAAGTCATCGCCCCGACCGTTGAGCAGGCGATTGAACGTGGCGCGGCCGAGCTCGGGTTGCCAAAGGATTCGCTCGAAGTCGAGGTGCTGGACGAAGGAGGCAAGGGCTTTCTGGGGATCTCTGGCCGGCAGGCTCGGGTTCGTCTCAGCGTGGCCATCGACCCGGACGCCGAGGCCGCGGCTCCCGCGCGCAAGGCTGCCCGTTCCGGTCGGCCAGCTGCAGCTCGTCCGCCGGCACCGAGCGATGATGGCGAACAGCCGACCGAGGAGCAGGACCTGGAAGCGGTGCGGGTTTCCCGCGAGATCGTGTTGGAACTCATTCAGCGCATGGGCCTAGACGTCGATGTAGATTCGCGCTGGATTCCCAAGGATCCAGAGGCCCGGGTCAGACCACTGAAAGTCGATGTGCGTGGGCACGATCTGGGAATCCTGATTGGCACGCACGGCGAAACGCTCTCCGCACTGCAATACATCGCTCGCCTGATCGTCGCCAAGGAGCTTCACCGCCAGGTGGCGATCGTTGTCGACGTGGAAGGGTACCGGGCCAAGCGGGAAGAGCAATTGACCCGCCTGGCACATCAGATGGCCGAACAGGCGACCGAACTGCAACGCACGATGGAATTGGAGCCAATGCCGGCCAACGAACGTCGCATCATCCATGTGGCGTTGCGGGACGATCCGGCGGTGACCACCGAGAGCATCGGCGAAGGGCCCCGGCGCAAAGTCACCATCATTCCGCGGGAGTAGGCGCCCGATCACTCCCATCGATTACCTGGTCATAGGACATCTCTCCGAAGACCGGACCGCCGCGGGAACTGCGCTGGGCGGTACCGTCGCCTATTCTGGTCTGACGGCCGCCGCAATGGGCGCCGCGGTGGGAGTCGTGACTTCGACCGCCGATTCGATCGACCTTTCGGCGCTTGACGGTCTCTCGATCTTCCGACGCCCGGCAGCACATTCCACCTCATTCGAGAATCGGTATGGCGCGACTGGCCGAGTCCAAACCCTGCTCAGCCGGGCCGAGGACCTGAGGCTGTCGGACGTCCCTCCCGACTGGCGCGGCCCAGCGATCGCCCACCTGGCGCCGATCGACCGGGAAATCGACCTCGAGCTTTGTGGAAGCTTCCCCGACGCGTTTGTTGGCCTGACACCCCAGGGATTGATGCGGGAGTGGAATTCAGACGGGAGAGTCACCCCACTCTCCTGGGAAGCGTGCGCGGACTATTTGCCGTTGGCCAATGCGGTGGTCCTGAGTATCGAAGACCTGGGCATGGATTGGCAATCAGCGGACGCCATGGCCA
>CAZGCX010000407.1:0-1650 GCA_964524585.1 uncultured Anaerolineaceae bacterium | reverse complement strand
TGTCGTCTTGCCCGTCGTTTGCGCGATCAGCGCGGCCAGGCAGCGCATGCCGTTGCCGCAGGCGCCAACCTCCGAGCCGTCACTGTTGAAAATGCGCACGTAGGACTCAGTGCCGGGCTTGCGCGGCGGATAGAGCGCCATCAACTGGTCGTACCGCGTTGCCTGGGCCGACGCGGCCGACTGCACCTCCGCGGCGCTGATCGCTTCCGGTTTTGTGCGCATATCGACCACCACGATCTCGTTGCCGAGGCCGTTCATCTTCACAAAAGGCCGGTTTGCGAGCGCGCTCATGGGCGGACGGAATGGCAGCAAGCCCCGATAGGCCTGGTTTATATGGGAAATTGCCAAGCGATGGCCAGGGCCCGGCACGGCGGACCAGCCGCAGGCGCACGTTTTCATCGGTTTCGCGTCTGCCTCGGCGTGCTAGATTTGCGCGATCCCTCGCGCATCGAGCCGGAAGCGCAGTGGTTCAAGGAGAGTTCGATGACGTGCTCTTCGACGACGTGCTCCTGGCAGGCGATCACTTGGCAGGCGATCACTCTGGCTGTCGTTTTGATGCTTGGCGTCGCTTCGTCCGCATTCGCGCAAGCAACCGATACGACCCCGGCCCCTGCAACGCCGTCCTCGCCACCCGCGCCGCAAGCCGAGTCTCCCGCGTCCCGTACCGATCCGTTCGGTGAGGAACTGACGCTTGCGCCGAAGACCATCATATACCTGAAAGGCAACGCCACCTGGGACAAGGCTCTGGAGAGCCTGATCGATGCCTTCAAGTCGGTTTACGCCCTGCTGGACAAGCAGGGCATCAAGCGGACCGGCGCGGCGATGACGATCTACACCAAGGCCGATGACGCCGGCTTTTCGTTCGAGGCGGCGGTGCCGATCGCCGAAGCGCCGAAGGACCTGCCGAAAGGCGACATCGAGGTGGGCCAATCGCCCTCCGGCAAGGCGCTCAAGTTCGTCCATCGCGGCTCCTACGACTCGATGGACAACACCTACGAGGCGATCACCGACTATCTCGATGAGAAGCGGCTGGAGGCCGCTGACGTCTTCATCGAACAATACGAAACCGATCCGGTGAGCACGCCAGAGGACAAGTTCGTCGTCACCATCTACGTGCCGATCAAGCCGGGGACTGAAAAACCTTGAATTTTGCCTTGCCTGCCGGCGCCTTGACTTGACCGGTGCGCGCACATAGGTTCCGCCCGCTCTCGAAAGAGTTGCGAGATTCAGACCGCCGACCGGCCCCGCAGAGGCCGGAGGCCACCGCCCGACAGCGCGATGCGCCCTCGGGCGCATTCAGTGTTTTCATCGCCCCGCGCGCGGGGAAAGGTGAGCGCAGCAAGGTTAGAGGTCGAAATGTTCGATAACCTGTCGCAAAGGCTCGGCGACGTCCTCGATGGCCTGACGCGGCGCGGTGCGCTGTCGGAGGAAGACGTCGATCTCGCGCTGCGCGAGGTGCGACGCGCGCTGCTGGAGGCCGACGTCGCGCTCGATGTAGCACGCGCGTTTGTTGAGCAGGTGAAAAAGCGCGCCATCGGCGTCGAAGTGATCAAGTCGGTCACGCCCGGCCAGATGGTCGTCAAGATCGTGCACGACGAGCTGGTCGAGACGCTCGGCTCCGACGCCCAGCCGGTCGATCTCAACGCTCCC
>CAZGCX010000406.1:0-1670 GCA_964524585.1 uncultured Anaerolineaceae bacterium | reverse complement strand
CTGCGGGTCGCCCTGACCGGGTTCGACTTGGACGATCGTGGTCAGCGCCCCCCGGTCAACATCGCCTTGGTGATCGACATCTCGGGCTCCATGCGCGGTGAGAAGATCGCACGGGCCAAGGAGGCGGCCATCATGGCCATCGACCGTCTCGGCGCCGCGGACATCATCTCGGTGGTTACCTATCAGTCCACTGTCGACGTCCTGATCCCCGCGACCAAAGTAACCGACAAGCAGGCCGTCTTCAGGAAGATTCGCAACATCAACGCCGGCGGGAGCACCGCCCTGTTTGCAGGGGTCAGCAAGGGCGCCGAGGAAGTCAGAAAGTTCCTGGCCGATGATCGCCCCGCCCGACTGGTGCTGCTGTCTGACGGGCTGGCCAACGTCGGACCGCAGACCCCTGCCGAACTCGGAGCCCTGGGCAACTCGCTCATCAAGGAAGGAATCTCGGTTACGACGATCGGGCTGGGCCTGAATTACAACGAAGACCTCATGACCCGACTCGCCTACGAGAGTGACGGCAACCACTACTTCGTCGAGGAGGCAGGCAAGCTGGCGGCTGTGTTCGACAGCGAGTTCGGGCAGGCCCTTTCCATTGTCGCCCGGGATATCCGAACTCAGATCACCTGCGCTCCCGGGGTTCGCCCTGTCCGACTGCTTGGTCGCAGCGGCACGATCAACGGTCAGAAAGTGTTCGTTCTGGTCAACCAGCTCCACAGCAAGCACGAGAAGTTCATTCTGCTGGAGGTCGAGGTGCCGCCCACGCCCGCCGACACCACGCGCCCACTGGCCACAGTGAACGTGACCTACGACAATATGAAGACAAGCACGACCGATAGACTGGGCAGGTCGCTGGAGGTAAGCTTCACGCGCTCAAAGGAACTCGTCGAGGCACGAACCAACGCGACCGTGGCCGTGGACGTCGTTGAACTCATCGCAGCCGAGCGGAATGCGCTGGCCGTGCAACTCAGAGATGCAGGAAAGATCGAGGATGCACGCCGGAATTTGCTGTTCAACGAAGCCTACATTGGTTCCAACGCGGCGAAGTACGGCTCCTCCAGGCTGGGTGAATATGCAGTGCAAAACGCCGAAGATGCCGATAAACTTGAGGACAGAGACTGGGGAAAGCAGCGCAAGATCATGCGGGCGGATCAGCTCCATCGCAGCCAGCAGCAGGAGGCGGGTCGCGCGGGCAAGCGTTGACGGCGACGGCGTGGCTGGCTCGCGGTGCTGGTTGAGTTGAGGATCGGTCAGCTTGAAGCCGAAACTCATCGTCATCTTTCTGCTCATCGTGCTGCTGCCGCTCGGGCTTCTTATGTGGCTGGGGCTTCGGGTGGCCCGCTATGAGCAGGAGGCCGTCCGCGACCGGTTTAGTGAACTCCTGCTGCAAGAGCTGTTTGATGTCGATCGCACGATCACTCAGTTTATGAAGCAGCACGAAAGCGACCTACTGGGACTGATCGACATCGAATCGCCGGATGCAGAGTCGCTCCGCAAAATCACACGCAGCACGCCGTTCGGCCAGCAGACGTTCCATCTCGACGCCGCGGGGAGAATCCTCTTTCCCTCGCCCACCGACCAGCTCAGCCAGGCTGAATGGGACTTCCTCCAACGGACCAGAGACATCCTCATCGACAAAAACCTGATCCACCAATCACAGGACCGACCCATCG
>CAZGCX010000405.1:0-1672 GCA_964524585.1 uncultured Anaerolineaceae bacterium | reverse complement strand
TGGCCGCCGCTTCGCAGCAGTTGAACCGCCTGGGGCAATGCGTCCTCCAGGGCGGAAAGCTCGTCATTGACGGCGATCCGCAGGGCTTGAAAGGTGCGGGTGGCCGGATGGATCCTCTCCCTCCGTCCACGGCGGGCTTGGGCGACCAGCTCCGCCAGCTGATTCGTGCTGCGGATCGGCCGGGCAGAAACGATGGCCCGTGCGATCCGCCTGGACTGCGGCTCTTCCCCGTAGCGGAAGATCAGGTCCGCCAATTCCTGCTCCGGCAGCCGGTTCAACAGATCCCCGGCTGAGGCTCCGCTGGTCGGATCGAAACGCATGTCCAGCGGGCCGTCGCTGCGGAAGGAGAAGCCGCGCTGCGGGTCGTCGAGCTGCAGTGACGACAGCCCCAGATCGAGCAGCACGCCATCGACCTCGGTCCAGCCGAGCGCGCCGGCTTGGGCCCGCAGCTCCCTGAAGGAGCCATGGCGCAGCTGGGCACGAGGACCGAACCGCGCCAGGCGCTGCTGGGCCAGCGGCAGTGTGACCGGGTCTCGGTCTAGGCCCAACAGCGCCCCATCCGGCGCGGATCCCTCCAGGATCCCCAGCGCGTGCCCGCCGGCACCGACCGTGCCGTCAATGTAGCGGCAGCCGGGCCGGGGTCGGATCGCAGCAAGCACTTCTTGGTAAAGAACTGGGGTGTGACTACTCACCCCGACGAGAGATCGAAGCCTTCAAATCGTCTGGCGTTGGCCTGAGGGTCAGTGATGGAAGCGCGTTCACGCTCCCAATCCTCGATTCCCCAGATCTCGAAGTACTCACCGGCGCCGACGATGTAAGCCTCGCCCTCCAAACCGGCATAGCTGCGCAAGAAATCGGGCAGCAGCACTCGCCCGTTGGAGTCCAGCTGTACTTCCGTCGCGGCGCCGAACACCAGGCGGCGCACCGCGCGTCCCTCTGCGTTGGTGGTGGAGATGTTGGATGCCTTGCGTGAGATGCCCTCGAAGACTTCGGCGGGGTACACGATCAGATTGCGTTCGAAACCCTGTTGAATATAGGCTCCGGACGCCAGCGCCGCGCGGAAGCGGACTGGGATCGTTAGACGACCTTTGTCGTCGGTGGTATACTTGTATTGACCTAAGAACATGCGTTCGGAGATGGGTTTTAATGAGCAGAGGCCAGCTGATCTGGCCTCCCACTCTCACCCACATCCCCCCACAACCGCCCACATTATAGGCTAGGTCTTCCCACCATTGCAATAAACGCGCCCACCCGGATCTGGGTACCCTGGTCCTAGGGAATCGGCCGGGTTCACCCCCCTCCCCCTGCATATGGCGGTACGGCGTGGAAAGTCCCCTAATTAAGTGCTCGGACTCAATTCTGGTGGGAAAACTTTAAGGTGAAGTGGGCTGCGAATCGGGCGCGATGCAGCCGGTTATAGGGGTGGACGGCAGTCAGCCTGTAAGCCGCGTTCTGTCCGAATCGGACTGGTGGTTTACACGCCGACCCTGCAAGAGGGGCGACGATTCGTCCCATCGATCGAGTTCGGGGCGATCATCTATCTAGACCGTGCGTTACCGCACAGCTCAAGCGGCCTACCCGGCGCTCGAAGGATACGAGCGGACTCCGTGATCGCTCCTGCTTGGCCTTGCTCCCGGTGGGGGTTGCCTGGCCGCCGACATTGCTGCCGGCG
>CAZGCX010000404.1:0-1675 GCA_964524585.1 uncultured Anaerolineaceae bacterium | reverse complement strand
CTTCGACCCAGGAGGAAGAGACCTATGCCGGAGCCTTCACTTCGGCCTTCCAGCTGAACCCCGACGCGGCGGTGGCAGTAGATGTGACCTGGGCGCGCGGTCCAGGATTAGCGGAGCACAAGACGTTTCCGATCGGCGATGGTCCGACCAACGGTTGGGGGCCGAACCACCACCCGGGCATCTATGCGGAACTGGAGCGGGCCGCCAGGCGCATCGAGGCTCCACTGACACGGGAGGTTTTACCCAGACCCGGCGGCACCGACGCCTACGCCATCCAGGTTGCCCGCCAGGGCATACCGACCGGTTTCCTTGGCATCCCGTTGAAGCACATGCACACACCGGTAGAGGTGGTTGCGATCAAAGACATTGAGCGTGTCGGTCGAATCCTGGCTGAGTTCGCCGCCAAGTTGGAGCCCGATTTCGCGGAGCAATTGACGTGGGATTGAGCAGCGCAGCAGCAAGCTCCGGCGTCGCCCCTTGCCGCCCGATCCCCTGCACCGGCTGGCCACGCCGATGAACGGAGCCTCCAACCCGATCTCCGCGCGTGCCTCCCGCACCGACCTCCGGTTGCTCCAGCAGCTCACCGAGGCGCTGGGCGTCTCAGGAGATGAAGCGCCGGTACGCAAGCTGGTGCGGGAGCGCCTGGAGCCGGTTGCCGACGAGATCCGCACCGATGCAATGGGCAACCTGTTGGTGGTCCGGCGCGGCTCGGGCCGTCGACGGCTCAAGGTCATGCTGGCCGCCCACATGGACGAAGTCGGGCTGATGGTGGTTGCGATCGACGACAACGGACTGTTGAAGTTCAACCAGGTCGGCCACACTGACGTCGGGCAACTGCTGGGCAAGCCAGTATGGGTGGGCCGGCAGCGAGTGCTGGGCGTGATCGGCAGCAAGCCAATCCACCTGACCACTAAGGAGGAGCTGAAGCAAGGGGTCAAGCTAGACGCCATGGCGATCGACATTGGAGCCAGCAAGAAGAGCGAAGCGCAGGAGAAAATCAAGCCGGGCGACTACGCCAGCTTCGCCACCCGGTTTGCTCGCGTCGGCGGATCGTTGTGGGCGAAGGCGCTGGACGACCGGCTTGGCGTGGCGACCCTGATCGAGCTGGTTGAGAATGCCCCACCCGGTGTCGACCTGCTGGCCGCGTTCACCGTGCAAGAGGAAGTTGGCCTGAGAGGCGCGGGGGTGGCGGCGCGCAATCTTGAGCCGGATGTGGCGATCGCATTGGACTCCACCCCAGCCATGGACATGCCAACATGGGACGGGAGCGAAAACAGCGAGTACAACGCCCGCCAGGGGCGCGGGCCGGCGATCTACGCTGCAGACAGCAGCACCCTGGCTCATCCCGGCCTGCTGCAGCATCTGATTGAGACCGCTGAGGCCGGTGGATACGCATATCAGATCCGTCAGCCGGGCGGCGGCGGAACTGACGCCGGCTCAATTCAACTGGCCAACCAGGGGATTCCCAGCATCTCGGTATCGGTGCCGACCCGCTATCTGCACACGCCGGTCAGCCTGGCGCGGGTGAGCGATTGGCGGACCACGGTCCGACTGGTGTACGAGGCAGTGGCGACGCTGCGACCCTCGGTGTTGTCGCGTTGATGATTGACTTGGGGAACGACAGGTCAGCCGCTCGTCAGTGCTCGCCCTCCCCCGACCGTCGATGCCGGCCCGG
>CAZGCX010000403.1:0-1689 GCA_964524585.1 uncultured Anaerolineaceae bacterium | reverse complement strand
GATCGAGTCCTTGCTCTATCGACCCCTGTTGATTGTGAAACGCTGGGGACACCCGGTGACCTTCCAGTACACCCCCCAGCTTCTCATTCAAGAAGCAACCAGGCGCGGATTGGTGTTGCTCGAATATGCCGATGTGCCATCGCGCGGACTCGACATTCTTCAATTTGGACGCAGGTGGCCAATGATGTTGACGCCCGCGCGCCCAATCAAGCTTGTCCTGACCAAGTCTGAATCAAACACCCCACCCACGGATTAGACAGCCATTGAGAATCCTGGTAACTGGCTGCGCCGGCTTCATCGGCAGCAATCTTGTCGACCGGCTTCTGCTCGACGGCCACGAGGTGATCGGTTTCGACAATCTCTCTACCGGCCACTTGGAGTTTCTGGAACAGGCCCGGAGCTCAGCACAGTTTCAATTCCTCACCGGTGACATCCTCCAGCTTGACCAGCTGAGACCGGCAATGCTTGGGGTCGAACTGGTCTTTCATCTTGCTGCGAACGCGGATGTGCGTCACGGAACTGATGATCCGACCCGGGACCTGGAGCAAAACACGCTC
Organism: uncultured Anaerolineaceae bacterium; assembly: GCA_964524585.1. Lineage (GTDB taxonomy): Bacteria > Chloroflexota > Anaerolineae > Anaerolineales > E44-bin32 > JADFRG01. The sequence continues at coordinate 1,132 of CAZGCX010000403.1, read as the reverse complement.
GGAACATTCAATGTGCTGGAGACGATGCGGGCGACGGGCGTCCACCGCATCGCATTCTCATCGTCCGGCGCAGTGTACGGCGAGCCGGATGTCTTTCCGACGCCCGAGGATGCGCCATTTCCAGTACAGACCTCACTTTATGGAGCTTCCAAGTTGGCCTGCGAGGCGCTGATCAGTGCCTACTCAGCCGGGTACGGGTTTGCGGGAACGATATTTCGCTTCGTCTCGATCCTCGGCCGACGATATCAACATGGACACGTCATCGATTTCTATCGAAGCCTGCTCGCAGATCCGACCGCGATCACGGTGCTGGGCGACGGCATGCAGCGAAAGTCATACCTAGATGTCGATGATTGCATCCGAGCAGTGACCAGGTTGACCTTCGAGACCGTAGAAGGGGTAGAGATCTACAACCTGGGCAATAGTGAACATTGCACGGTGGACGAGTCGCTGAACTGGATTACTGCGGAACTGGGTCTCAATCCGCGTCGTGCCTACGCGGGGGGTAGACGCGGATGGGTGGGTGATAGTCCTTTTGTTTTCCTTGATACGTCCAGGGCGCAGGCGCAGGGATGGGGTCCGAAGGTCAGTGTACGAGAGGCAGTGCTGCGGACGGTGGCCTTTCTTGAGAAGAACCATTGGCTGCTCGAGCGATCCGGGCGAGTGGCCATTCCATCCGGGTCGGAACGCCCAGATTCCAGAAGCCTTCATGCCCGGGAAGCCCAATGACTCGAGAATCTCCAGGGTTGGCCAGCAACCCGTCGGGGCGCCCATCGTGAGCAGACACAAACTACCGGCCGCAGCTATCTTGGCGGGTGGGTTGGCTACTCGCCTGCGACCGTTGGGTGAATCCGGACCGAAGGTTTTGGTCAATGTGGCCGGGAAACCATTCCTGACCTATCTGCTGGAGCTACTCCGGACAAACGGTATCGAGCGGGTTGTGATCTGCGCCGGGCACCTGGCAAATCAGGTGGTCGGCGAATTTGGCAGGGGGCGCGACTTCGGGATTTCAGTCGAATACTCCTTTGACGGTACGGTGCTACGTGGCACCGCTGGCGCGCTGAAGCGAGCGAGTCGATTGCTCGGCAGCGAATTCTTCGTTCTGAATGGTGATACCTATCTCGACTGCGAC
>CAZGCX010000402.1:0-1718 GCA_964524585.1 uncultured Anaerolineaceae bacterium | reverse complement strand
ACTCTCCAGTGCCATGATCCCGATGACCCCGCCCCATCCGATGGTGTGGAACAGGTCGGTTAGAAACAGGACAATCTGGTGCTCAAGCGAGGCAGGCAAGGGTCCTCCGTTCGCGGTCCGGGTGGGTTCGAGCGGCCGAGTATAACGACAAATGAGGGTGGGAACAACGCCTGCTTGACTCGACCTATGCCGTGTGCTACATTACCCGCTCTTTGAACATAAGTTCACAATTCCCCGGAGCTCCTGCTTGTCAAAACCGCGGCTAGAACTGATGATGGACCGCCTGCGTGACCTCCAGGCCTCCTCCCCGGACGTCGAGGCCTCGGCGGTCGTGAGCGTCGACGGCCTGACCATGGCCTCCGCACTGCCATCTGACGTTGAAGAAGATCGGGTCTCTGCGATGTCAGCCGCCATGCTTTCCTTGGGGGAAAGAATCGCGACTGAGCTCGGGCGCGGCAAACTGGACCAGGTCTATATCAAAGGTCAAACCGGCTACGTGATTTTGATGTCGATCGCCCGTGAGGCGGTTCTCACCGTGCTGGCACGGCAGGAAGCCAAACTGGGACTGCTGTTCCTCGACATGCGCCGGGCGACGGAGGATCTCTCCAAGCTGCTCTAGGATGCGGCAACTCACCGTCGTCATCCCCACCTACAACGAAGCCGAGAACCTACCCTCTCTCACCGCTTCACTGGCGCAACTCCAACTTCCGGACCTCAAGCTCTTGATCATTGACGACAGTTCGCCAGACGGCACCGCCGAGCTGGCGGAACAGCTGGCCAGTGGGCTCCCGTACCCAATCCAGGTCGTGCGCCGAAGCGGAAAACTGGGCTTGGGATCCGCCTATTTGCATGGTTTTCGATTGGCGCTCGATGCCGGGGCGCAGGCGGTCGGTCAGATGGACGCCGACTTATCACACTCCCCCAGTTACCTGCCGCAGTTCCTGGAGCGTTTGGAGCAGGTCGACGCCGTGTTTGGGTCGCGCTACGTGCAGGGTGGTCGGCTGGACGAGCGATGGGGAGTCGGAAGGGTCTTCCTCTCCCGTTTCGGCAACAGCTACGCCCGCACCATCCTGCGCCTCAAGGTGCTCGACACCACCGGAGGCTACCGTGTCTGGCGGGGCGAAGCCCTCGCTCGGGTGCCGCTGGAGCGAATACGTTCTGAGGGATATGTGTTCCAGGTCGAGATGGCCTATTTGGCACAGCGGCTCGGGATCCGGATCGAGGAGTTTCCGATCTACTTCGAGGACCGCCGCATCGGCCAGTCGAAAATGTCGTTCCGGATCCAGCTGGAGGCGGCGCTGCGAGTATGGCTGCTGCCGCTCACCCATCGCAACCTGAAAACCTGACTGTCACCGCATTCAGCTTGCCGAAAAGCCCGCAGCTTCCTCCAGCCTGATCCAAACCTCCAGCGATAGCCCCTGAACGCCCTACTCAAGCGCCCTCGGATTCCACCCCCTCAGCCAGCCTGACCCAATCCTCCAGCGACAGCTCCTGGGCGCGCGCTTTGGTGCCAATGCCAGCCTGATCAAGCCAGGCCACGACGGTGTCCGGCTCGATCCGAAGGCCAGCTGCCATCGCGTTCTTAATTACCTTCTTCCTGTCACGTCGAATTTCGGCGCCGGTCAAGGCGCTCACTCTTGCCGCCGGGCAACTGGGGCGTGGCGATTTGGCTCAGAGGGTGAAGTCTAAGGATAAGGGTGAACTCGGAGAATTAGCCC
>CAZGCX010000401.1:0-1727 GCA_964524585.1 uncultured Anaerolineaceae bacterium | reverse complement strand
GGGGCGCCCACACGGGCGACGGTTACATCACCTCGGAGAACGCCCATTCCGGCCTGGCCTGGAAGGCTCTCGTCGATCCATCGAAGCCGAACTTGCGTGGCAAGGAGAACATGTCCAAGCTCGAACACTGGGGCTCGACCGAGGGAATCTTCAATTTCTGGGTCAGCGCCTGGTACTACATGCCCTCCAACTACCCGGACGTGTGGACGAACCTGATGCAGATCAAGCAAACCATGGGGTCGACGGCGCCGAACAAGCCGCTGGCAGTGATTGCCCATGGAAGGGACGGGAAGCTGTTGCTCTACGGCGACGGCTACGGTCAGATCGCCGGCTCGGGCGTAGCGATGCCGCGCGGCCGCTGGTGCAATATCACGACTCATTTCGTGACCGCTCACAACGGTCGGGTCGAGGTGTACCTCGATGGCAGGCAGATCATGAAGGCCAGCTACGACACCATCGAGAACGCGCCCTACATGTTTTTCGGGGTGGGCAACTATATCTCCCCCGATGCGGTGTTCAGCCACATCTTCATCGATGACGTCCGTGTGACCAAACCCTGAGGGACGGCGTAACCACCGCTGACGATTGAAGACGGTTGGAAGAATTTGTCTGGCGGTCGCTTGACAAAGAAAGGAAGAGAGCGACCTTTGAAGAGTTGACGCTATGAGCATACCTTCGCTGGCCTGCGCTGCTGTCGTAAGTGTCGCATTTCTCGCAACTTGTGGGAGCGACTCCGACGGTCCTGCCTTGACTGCCAGTTCCGGAGCGAATCCGCCTGGTTTCACGTCACAAGATGGGAATGGGGAAACGCAGGACACGCTCGGGCTCGTTTTGCTGGATGAGGATTTTGAGGGTAACGACTTCCGTCGGTGGAGCGGCCTCGCGCCTGCCAGTGACCCACATTGGCATGGTACGGGAGATGGGGGAGCCCATATCGGTTCCGGGTACATCACCACGGAACGGGCCCACTCTGGTCAGCACGCTTGGAAAGCGCTCGTGGACCCCTCGCTGGCGCCGGTCCCACGACCTAACAAAACATCGCTGGAGATCTGGGCAAACACGCGAGACACCCAAGAGCTCACTATCTCGGCATGGTATTTCATCCCTCTCGAATACCCCGCCGTCAACGCTCAGATCATGCAGATCAAGGCGGCAGGAAGTGGCTCGTCACACAAACCTGTAGGTATTCGAATCCAGCGCGACCGTGAGTTGATCGTTCGCAGTGGAATCCTCGATAAGATTGTCTATCGTACCGGGGTGAAAGCCCCATTAGGACGCTGGTTCAACCTCCGTGGAAGGTTCGTGATCGCCGACTCTGGCGTGGTCGAAGTTTGGTTGGATGGCCGCAAAATCGCCTTGGTCGACACTGACACGAAGGACAACGACCACGCCTACGCGGGGGTAGGGAATTACGTGGCTTCATCGGACTATCCTGTGACGTGCTACCTCTATATCGATGACGTGAGAGTCACCACTCCCCCTCCAACCGGACGATAAGAACTCGATCTCCAATTGAAACGCGCGGAGCGAATCGACGTGGCGGCTGGTGATTACCAGATCGGCTCCTGCGCGGGCCAGCGCCCGTCCAAACTGCTGCCCGAGCCCGCGGCTTGCGCCGGTGACCACGGCAACTTTTCCGGTCAGATCGAAAGGTTGGTCGGACAAAGGTCTACCCTACTGGAAAACATGGTTATGGTTGCAGCACGACTTTCATCAGCCCCGGCTCG
>CAZGCX010000400.1:0-1729 GCA_964524585.1 uncultured Anaerolineaceae bacterium | reverse complement strand
CCAAGCCGAGCACCGGCTTTAGCTCATTGATCGCCCGGATGCCCGCCGACGCCCGGTACCGATGGGACTCGTCCATGAGCATGACCAGGTCGTCCAGCCCGGCCAGGTAACTGAAGTAGCTGTCGCCGATGTATTCGGACAGCCGCTTGATGCGCGGCGACTTCCCACCGCGCACCTCTGCGTTGATCTTGCTGATGTTGAAGATGTTCACGTTGCGCTGTTCGGGCTGATCGAACAGGTTCCGCGCCAGCGTATCGTAGTTGTCGCCCGTGATGAGGACCGGCGCATCTGTAGCGAATTCGGCAATGCCTTTGAACACGTACTTGGGCGTGTTCGGCGTGAAGTCGGTGATCAGCTTATTGTAGATCGTCAGGTTCGGCGCGAGCACGAAGAAGTTCTTGAAGCCGTGAGCCAGATACAGGTAGCTGATAAATGCGCCCATGAGCCGCGTCTTGCCGACGCCGGTGGCCAGGGCGAAACAGAGAGACGGGAACTCACGCTCGAAGTCGGTGACCGTGGGATACTCGGCGGTGATCGCGGCTAGCGCTGATTCAAGATCAACGTCCTTTCTGGGCGGCACAAGCTCGGTCACGCGGTCGAGGATCTCCAGCGACTCGCGCTGCGGCGGCCGAAGGCTAAGTCGGCCGGCGATTGCGTTGACGTGCCGGTTCATCGGACACCTCCCTTCACGTCGTCGAAGAGAAGCTTCTGCTGCCCGGGTTTGTGGGGCGCTTTTGGCAGGTTCTCGATCTTCAAGCTGTAATCGTCGTGTCCCCATTCGCACCGCTTGAGCACGGCCTTTGGTATCTTCTTGACCGTGAGATTGGGCCAGCGGTCCGCCTTTCCTCGAAAGGCTGAGCAGAGCACGAGCAAGGTGCGGTCCGCACCGACCTCATCGCTTAGCTGGGAAAGCTGATCAACGGTCATCTTCTGAGTGGTGACGTAGATAAAGTCACGTTCAGTCGAGTGGCCGTGCTGCCAGTAGATCGAGTCGCTCGGCTCATATCGGAAGCCCTCCAGCTTGCAGACGGCTTCGGCCAACATAGCCGCGTTGAACTCCTTACTGATGACCCAGTTGCCCCACCTGTCCTTTTCCAGCAATGATGGAGCCAGACGGTAATAGCGAAACCCGCCTCCACCCTCCCAACCGGTTTCCTGAGTGACGCCGCCAGGGTCCTCCCCGTCTATCACCTTGATCATCCGTGGCCTGACCGCGGTGTCACAGTGATTACCAAGTTCTATCATGATCCACCTGCGCCGCATTTTGTGTGCGACTGCGCCGGACGTCCCTGAACCAGCGAATGAATCGAGTACCCAGTCTCCGGGATTCGATGCGATTTGTATTACGCGCTGCACTAAGCCTTCAGGCTTGGGGTTCTCGAAAACAAGCGTTCCACCGAACAGGCGTATGAGTGCTTTCTTCGCGCGGTCATTAGTGCCAACTTCATCAGCAGGCCAGATGGTCTCTGGCGTTAGACCCTTACCCTCGTAGTCTTTGAGAAACTTCTTGATTCGAGGAACGCTCTTGCCGCCACGGCCGAACCAAATATTCCCCTTAGAGATCTCTTCCTCCATCCGCTGCTTCGTGTAGAGCCAGCACCGTCCCTCCGGCGGGTCCAGATACTCGCCCGTTGGCGTCTCTAACTTGTAGAACTGACTCGGAGTTGCATGCCCTGCCATTGCATTCGCGGAGACCGACTGCCAAGGTCCTCTTGGATCATTATCAGGA
>CAZGCX010000399.1:0-1744 GCA_964524585.1 uncultured Anaerolineaceae bacterium | reverse complement strand
CGCATTCCGCTTCCAACGCCGCCAGGTCCACGTTGCCGCGCGCATCGGACGGCAGCTCGACCACCCGCAGGCCGCTCATGGTGGTGGAGGCAGGGTTGGTGCCGTGGGCGGAGTCGGGCACCAGGATCTTCACCCGCTGCGCGTCGCCCCGGTCTCGGTGGTAGGCGCGGATGATCAGGATACCGGTCAGCTCACCTTGCGCGCCGGCTGCCGGCTGCAGGCTGACCGCCTCGAATCCACCGATCTCCGCCAGCCACTCCTGCAGCGTATACATCAGCGCCAGGTTTCCCTGCAGTGTGTTGGGATCCTGCAGCGGGTGGGTAAAGGCAAAGCCGGGGAGCCGGGCGATGTCTTCGTTGATCTTGGGGTTGTATTTCATGGTGCACGAGCCGAGCGGGTAGAAACCGGTATCGACCGCGTGGTTGAGCTGCGAGAGCCGGACAAAGTGCCGCATGACGTCCAATTCGGACACCTCGGGCAGCAGCAGCGTCTGGCGTACCAAGCCGGTCGGCAGCTCGCTAGCCGGTACATCGGCCGCCGGAAACTGGTGGGTTGGGCGACCGGGAACAGAAAGATCGTAGATCAGCGGCTCAACCATTGGCGGCCTCCTGGAGGCCGTCGACCAGCTCGTCGATGTCCTCCCGGTGGATCTGCTCGGTCACTGCCAGCAGCATGTGGTCCTCAAGTTCCGGATAATCACGCCCCAGATCGTATCCGCCGATGATGTCCAGATCCAGCAGGCTGTGATTGATCTCGTCCACCGGGCGGGGGCAACGGATCACAAACTCGTGAAAATACGGACCTCCATTCCACAGTTCATAGCCATCCAGCGCGGCGATCTGTCGGGCGGCATAGTGCGCCTTGTGGTAGCAGAGCTCGGCGACCGATCGCAGGCCGGTCTTTCCGACGGCTGACAGGTAGGCGGTAACCGCCAATGCCATCAGACCTTGATTGGTGCAGATGTTGGAGGTGGCCCGGGCGCGCCGGATGTGTTGCTCGCGCGGCGTGAGAGTGAGCACGTAGCCGCGTTGGCCACGGCTGTCGACCGTCTCGCCCACCAGCCGGCCAGCCATCTTGCGCACGTATCTCTGCTTGGTGGTGAAGAATCCGATGTATGGTCCCCCGTACGAGAGCGGGATGCCCAGGGGTTGGCCCTCGCCGACCACTACATCGGCGCCGAAATCGCCCGGCGGCCGCAATAGCCCAAGCGCGATCGGATTGGCGACCACACACAGCAGCGCTCCCACCGCGTGAGCGGCCTCGGCCAACTCGGTGAGATCCGCCACTGCTCCGAAGAAGTCGGGATACTGGACCGCCACCAGCGCGGTTTGTTCATCCAGCTGCTGATCGGGCTGGGCGTCGAGAGTCTCGTCGCCGACGATCTGCAGCTCTTGTCCCTGCAGGTAGGTGCGCACCGTTTCCCGGTAGTGTGGATGAATCCCGGGCGACAGCACGATCTTGTTTCGCTTCCCCTGATGGTGGTTCAGCGCCAGGATGACCGCCTCCGCCAGCGAGGTCGCCCCATCGTAGTGCGAGGCATTGGAGACCTCCATCCCGGTGAGAAAGCTCATCAGACTCTGAAACTCGAAGATCGCCTGCAGCGTGCCTTGAGAAATCTCTGGTTGGTAGGGCGTGTAGGCGGTGTAGAACTCGTTGCGGCGCAGGATGTGATCAACGACCGATGGAACGTAGTGGTTGTAGGCCCCGGCCCCCAGGAAGCAGGTGGCCTGCTGGGTGCTCAGGT
>CAZGCX010000398.1:0-1748 GCA_964524585.1 uncultured Anaerolineaceae bacterium | reverse complement strand
CGATTCGACTACTTCCAACCCGACATCTTGCCCTCCAGCGCGCGACCGGTTGTGACCGCAAACGATCTGATCCAGCTGCTCAGTGAATGGCTGGCCGAAACTGACAGACAAGCGCGCCCCCGGCATGCAATGATTTGGACAATGGACACTCATGGGCCACACTTCGATCGGGTGCGCGCGGATGAAGGTAAGGCGATCCATGCGGTTGGGTACGAGAGGATGTCGCTCGAGACTCAACCGGACCACCTCAACTCGTACGGCAAGATGGTCCATTACGCTGACCGGCAGTTTGGAGAATTCCTGAGAGTCCTCCGCCAGACTGGAGTTTACCGAGATTCATTCGTTGTCGTATGTAGTGATCACGGCGAGGCGCTTGGAGAGCATGGGCTATTCGGCCACTCCGGTCTCCCGTTTGATGAGCAGATTCACATTCCGCTATGGATCAAGCTGCCTGGCCAACGGCTGGCCGGTGCTCGCTCTCGGTTCCTGGTAGAACTCACGGATGTCCTTCCGACCCTGCTCGATGAATTGCAGATAAGAGCTCCTTGGCCGCTGCATGGCAAGAATCTTGTCGGCCGTTCCGGTCGAGGACGATTCTTCTCGCGGCGCTGGACTTTCACCTGGGGACAAGGGAGCCCGAGGGAGAACCGCTATGCCGCGCTGCGCACGAGGCACCGGAAATACATAAGCCTGCTCGACCCAACCCAGCCCAACATGCCCGGAGACTGGTTCTTTGACCTCAGGGCGAATCCGGGGGAGGACCAGGACTTACGCTCGCCACGAATCGTGCGCCCCAATCGAACGATTGATCCGCGATTTCACTATCTCAGAGCCTCAATGGCGCTCAGGGACAAACAGAATAGAAGTTTCTTTGATAGGTACGTTGGGTACAGTCTAGATGTCACCGACGATCCGGCGGTCGCCGCCCGACTCCAGGCTCTTGGCTATTTTGAGTAGCTCTACGGCATGTTCCAGCAGGCTCCATCGAGTCTCGCATCCCAATCGGAAGCAGCAATGAGGCTGCGGCAGTGCATCCCTCTTGCCAGACGGCGCTCCTGAATTGCTGATACTTCTGTACGTTCACGATTCTCTGCGGTACGACTTCGTCGGTCACTTCAACCCTGAGGAGCGCAACACGCCGAATCTCGACTCTTTGGCATCCGACGGGATCAGTGCGGTCAATGCATTCTCACAGACCACCTGGACAAAGGCCAGCGCGGCTTCCCTTCTGACCTCACAATACCCTCAAGCGCTAGGAGTGGAACGGCGCAAGGCGAAGGTTCCCCAGGCGGCATTTGGATTGCTCAACCAGCTCAGACGCAACGGATTCCAGACGATTGGCCTGAGCGCCAACTCCTTCTTTTCGTCGGTATTTGGATTCCAAGCGGGTTTCGATTCGCTCCCGGATTTGTTCGCGCTCGAGCAGTATCAAACCAGACCCAGGCGCGGCGGCCAGAGGCGGAAACGTCGCGGCGGCGCTGCCGGTAACCCGTTCATCAGCACTGCAGATCTAAACGCCCAGTTTCTTGACCGCCACGTCAATGCTGCCGAGCCAGTGTTCGTGGTGCTGTGGAGCATGGACACGCATATTCCGCTCTTTGATCGCGACCGGCTGGACGAGTTTGACCGCGGGCTGCCGGTGGTTGCTCTGGGGGACATGCCCCGTGCGGACCGGGCCCTGATGCTGGACCTATATCGTGGGATGATTCGGTACGCCGATCGACACTTCGGCGAGTTGATGGAGCGGC
>CAZGCX010000397.1:0-1753 GCA_964524585.1 uncultured Anaerolineaceae bacterium | reverse complement strand
GACCACGATCCACCTCGACCCAGTGCAGATGCTGTCAGACGAGGAACTCATTCGGCGCCTGGCAGGTGACGATCCCAAACGGATAGAGGCAGCTAGGACGCTGCTAGGCGCGCCAGACGGCTTCCCAGACACGATCGAGGCAGAATTCGAGGAAGTCTCCCCATCCGATCCAGACCAGCCTTAAAGAGCCTGTCTGACCTTGTTCTGATGTCGCAAGGGCTTCTGTGGCTATATTGCGGGCGCAGTCTGCATGCGGTTATGAGGGCGGAATGAGACGTGCATTCGCCTTGTTTCATGCCTGAAAACTTCCACTGCAAGCCGAGATCTCGATCTGGATGTCTGCTGTCGGGGGCAAAGCGGACGTTTCTTGTCAGGGGCTGTCAGGACCGTTCATAGCCAACAGTGGACATTCGCAGACTGGCTCCGTTGTTACCGCCTCCTAATTGGCGGGTGCCCACCGTCGATTGAGATACCGGTAGACCCTGCGGCTTGCCAGAAACCAAATTGTGAGTCCGACAATTTGGATGACGATGCTGCACCAACTGGCGTAGTGCTCCAGTTTGAGTGCGGTAAGAGCGAACCCGCTCAAGATCCCTGCGGGAACGACCAGGACGAGAGAGAGTCCCATCCCGGCGGTAATCGCGGAAAAAACTTTGACCTCAAACGCTAACAGGCGAATGGCCCACTTGGGTATGCTTTGGCGCAGATCACTCCACAAGCGTGACACGTCCTCCGCTGTTCAGGAATGGGTTCGACTCTCCGGCTGAGCCTTCATAGTTGCCGAACTCGGTGCCACCGGCGAATTTGATCCGGTTGGCGATCAGGTAGGTTGGGCTCTGATTGGCACTCGAACCACCATTGATTTTGAAGTTGTCCTTCGAAAAGTAGACGATGCCTTCCATGTAGAGATTGGCTCCGCCGTTGATGGTGTGTTCGATGCCTCCAACGCTGTCAGGATCTTGATAGAACAGCACACCGCTCATTGGGCCATATAGATCTGTGTCGCTCGGCGCGACGAGGTTGACGTTGGCCTGAGAGTTGATCGAGATCGCCTGGTTGGAGTTTTCGGTAACGTAGAAGGAGACGCCGTCACCTGCGACATTGCCTTTGAAATCCAGACTGGCGTTATCGAGGGTGTAGATACCTGGATTGAAAACAAGCGTCCCGCCGGGATTGGCGCTGAGATTGCCAGAGTAGCAGCCCGGGTCGAGGGTTACGGTCTTCTTGTTCTTGGCTACGTGGTCTGAGGAGTCGCAACCGGCCGTGTCGGGAATGCCAGCGACGCCGGGACTGACGGAGGCGTGCATGCCGGCCATTGGATCGCCCCTCGCCGGGACATCCTCCACGGGGTCGGGATCGAGGCAACTGCCAGAGGCCCCGCCAACTACCGAAATCCAGCTGGCATGGACGCACGAAGCGCCACCTTGGCTGAGAGCAGTGCCATCGTTGGAGTTCACGAAGATACCGCAACCAATGTTGATGGTCGCATTGCCGGTAACGGTCAAGGCGCCGCTTCCGGTAGGGTCCATGGTCCATAGGCAACCGTCGCCGGGCCCGGGTGTCACGCCAGTGGTTGCGACCGCCCGAGCCGCGACCGAGACACCGCCAGGGATCAAGATGCTGGACAGGAAGCCAGGAACGTGGCGCTCAACGATCACCTCAAATTCAGTATTTGAACCGGCATAGACCCCGCTGGTGGGCGGCGAATTGAAAGTGATCCAGTCACCCTTGGAGGCTTCATACCCATTGTCCC
>CAZGCX010000396.1:0-1792 GCA_964524585.1 uncultured Anaerolineaceae bacterium | reverse complement strand
TATCTCGATCCAGATCGTTGGCGGCACGTATGAACTCGACCGTCCTCACGACCATCTTGCGGAGGTCCAGGATGTCGAGATTGGCGGGCAGTTTGGCCACTTCGGTAGCCACCTTCACCTTGTCGACGTCGATGCTTCGCTGTCCTCTCACGACAGGAGACTCCAGACAGCGATCGTATGCACCCGTGCCTTTGAGACGCACCACCTTGGGATGCACCGCCCGGACGGCCAGCTCAAGGGTATCGGGCTCAACGTAGTTCTCAATTTCCCTGCCCTTGGTGACCCAGGCAAATCCCTCGCCTTTATCGAATTCCGTTCTGATTCTCCTCTTGGTGGCGTTGATTTGTCCTCGCTGGGTCGAACGGTCGCTGTCCATGACAATTGCGATGCATCGGTTAAGGCGGCGAAGCGATATAAACTCGTCGATCTCGGGATCGTCAGCGGTCAGATGACTTAGCAGACGTCCGGCATAAAACATGATGGAATAGTGTAACCCCTCCACCAGATCATCGCGTATCGCACGTATCCAATGATTCAGGTAAATTCGATCGGAGGGGCCTTCGACCCAGATGATGCAGTTTGCCTGTAGAAGGTCGGCTGGTCGGTAACCAAGATCGACACACACACGCGATTTGTCACTGTCCGTGAGGACCTTCGTCACAACCGACTGTCCTTCCGCCAACCGCACGTGGAAAATGGCCGCCTCCGGGGCGTCCAGTAGGTGTGCCGAGTGAGTCGTGATAAAGTACTGGTTGTCCGTCTTCTGTACAAGGTAGCGAACAAGTTTTTTCTGAAGAGTTGGATGCAGGTGAAGTTCCGGTTCCTCCATGCAGACCACCTGGTCTCGCGCCAAAGTAGCCACGGCAGCAAGTATCGTCACTTGGTGCACACCTGTCCCCAAGTGCTCAAGTGGGAGGGGCTTACCATCCATATGTACGATGATCTTGTCGCGCGTGTGCGGTATATCAAGCTGTGCTGTAGCATTGCCCGTCACCTCTTGAACAAAGGCATTTATTTGACGAAATCGCTCACGGTCATGCTGCCTATCAACGTCGGGATTCTGTAGCTGGGCAAGTTGCTCAATGAGGCTGGTCCCGCCAAATACTTCGCTTGCCACCCCCACATCCTGCGTGTTTCGAATCGCCGGCACCAAGCTGACCTTGGGCGCCTGCACTTGAACGGGACTGATCGCGCTGAGCACCCGGTGGACCCACCTGTCCCGATTCTCTCTGTCGTCCCTACTCAGCGCCTTGTATAGTTGGAACCACGCGCCATCTGTCAGACCACCTGACTTAAGAACTCGCGTGATTAGCTCCGGCGCCAAGGCCACGTGCCCCTTAGGAGGGCGGGGCTCGTAGCGGAACCATGCGGTGTGATGATCGTCCGCTAACGCTGTGCTGCGGAGAACGCGGTCTAGTAGGTCCTGCCATTGAGGGTTGTTCCGGAGCTCGGCTGGGATGTGCGACATGACACGCCGGTGTAGCTCCCCCTCCAGAGCAACCCCCACGTCGAAATCGAATCCCCTCGAAGCGGACTCAACAGGACGATCCACCGCTGCGGACTCAACAGGACGATCCAGCCCTGAGAACTCCATCGCGTTCTGATTCTTGGCAGCATGCAACACTTTGCCGTAATGACGAGAGAGAAAAAGCAGGATGTTAGATTTCCCAGAATTGTTCTGCCCGATGAAGAGATTCAGTCTGCCGCAGGGGCCGATACGTTGAACACCGCCCCCGAAGCTGCGGAACCCGGATATCCCAAAGCCATCAATAAACATCGGATCACCCCACCC
>CAZGCX010000395.1:0-1795 GCA_964524585.1 uncultured Anaerolineaceae bacterium | reverse complement strand
CCACTCGCAAATCAAGTGCCTCTACCACGTCGCGCGGCAGGTCACACGCGCTGTCGGTGACGATCCTGACGGACATGCAGAACTCCTCTCACCTGTTGAGTTTCCGCCCAATCTCTAGGCCGCTTTGGGGAACCACGGGAAGAACGCGCTTGTGCGGCGCTTGTATTCCTCCCATTCTGGCTTCCCCTCAAACGGCTTCTCTAGCATCGGGATTCCCGATACTTTCAGGATGAGGTACGAGATGGTCAGTGGCCCAATGATTCCCATCCAGGCGTTGGGCACTGAGAGCACGATCAGGAACATACCCCACCACTGCGTGACCTCGCCAAAGTAGTTGGGGTGCCTGGTATACTGCCACAGCCCATACTTCATGATATGTCCCTTGTTCTCAGGATTGGCGAGGAAGCGCGTAAGCTGATAGTCGCCCACGGTTTCGAACAAGAAGGCGATTCCCCAGACGACTACGCCAATCAGATCGAGCAGGCCCAGTGGCCGAACGTCATAGGTCATGGTGAGCATGATGGGGAACGTGATCAGCAGCATGAAGACACCCTGCAGCAAAAAGACCTGGAGATAGCTGCGGACGATCCAATTCCCGCCCCAATCCTCTCTCCACTGCTTGTATCGGTACACCGCTTTCTTGCCGCGGTTGCGCATGCCAACATGAATAGCCAGCCGCAGTCCCCACAACACGACCAGAACCAGCACGAGCAGCTTGCGAGGAGTGACATTGCCGTTGAGCCACAAGGATGTCAGGGCGACCAGGATAAACCCGATTCCCCATCCGACGTCGGCAATGTCATTGCGCTTCCTGATCAGAGCCGCAAGGAACATCAGGGTCATGAACACAAACACGACCAGTGACGATACACCCAAAGTCGTCCAGATTTCCATTGTTCACCGTCCTTTGTTGCTTTCCATTCATCCTTGTTTGACCACACCAAACCCGTTATGCCACCAATGCGGATGGGCGTCTAGTGAGCCAGTCTCTATTCGGGTGCTTCTTCGGATGGCAGGCGCTCGCGAAGCATCCGGCCGGGCGACTGCGTCTTGTCTGGGCTGAAAGGACCCCTGCCCGCCACAACACATTAGCGGCCGGATCCACTGCCAGGAGGTAGATGGTGCTCTCGTCGGGTAACGCCAGTGCGTCACGAAACGCTTTCTCATGCACATACGGTCTGATCGTCTTCTCGCGCGTTACGCGATCGCAAATGCCGCCCGCATGCCTCCGTTGATGAAGACCCGGGATAGTGGGTCCAGGCGCTGGATTGTGGGCAGCTCGTAGTACCTGAGCCCGGGGACCGAACGCTCCAATTGCTCCAGAAATGGAACCCAAGAGTTGACCATGGCCTGGTGCCACTGCTGAAAGGCAATCGCCACCAAGTTGATCTCACCCGCAAACTCATCTGCAAGCTGAATGCGCTTGCGCCGCAAGTTCGCTCCCTGAACTCACGGAAAGCGCATCGTTGAGTTCCTTCTAGACCGGAGCAAGGGTCCCGAACCAGATCTGCCAAGCCAGTGCCGTCTTGGCGAGCAGGCTCAGAACGATGAACATACGCTCACCGAACAGGTAATCCTTCCAGCGACCCACCTTGCGATATTGCAGGTACATGTTCAGGGCGAAGATGTTGAAGAACACGAAGATGGTGGGAATGATGGCGTACACAAAGACCGGCGGCTCCGCCCCCGGTGAGGACAGGGCTCCCGTGAAGTACATCACGATGACCACCCACGGGATAATGCCTGCAATGCTCCCGCAGACGAA
Organism: uncultured Anaerolineaceae bacterium; assembly: GCA_964524585.1. Taxonomy (GTDB): domain Bacteria; phylum Chloroflexota; class Anaerolineae; order Anaerolineales; family E44-bin32; genus JADFRG01. The sequence goes on along the minus strand of CAZGCX010000395.1, from coordinate 30 downwards.
GGACGTCCAGTTCGTACGCTCAGTCGTCTG
>CAZGCX010000394.1:0-1816 GCA_964524585.1 uncultured Anaerolineaceae bacterium | reverse complement strand
CCATGGCGGCGACCAGGATGTCACGTCACTTTGCTGTAGGTCTTCAACCAGCATGGTCTGCCGGCTGCGCATGACTTGGCCCGGGCCGCTATTGGCCTCGCGCGGAACTTTCCGCTCGTACTCGACCGGATTCACTTTCCAACCGTTGGCCGCGACGAACTCCAGATCCGATTCCTGCTCATCCACCAGCAGCAAACTACATGCGTCGGCGCCCAGCAAACCGGTGGCCTCGTTGACCAACAATGTGGTCAAAGCCTCCTGGCCAAACCCGCTCAGCAGCTGCTTAGAGAACACCAGCAGAACCGCCTGCTCACTGTGGCGCTGCTCCTTTACCAGATCAAACAGCTGGGCCCGCTCCAGGGCAATCCCGATCTGGTGTCCGACAGTTGTGAGGAGCGCAAGCGAACGTGGGGTAAAGGCTGACCAGTCCTTGGCGGCGATATTGAGGATGCCTAGCTGCCGGTCGCCGGCAACCAGCGGGGTGGAGGCGTGGACCGACAGGCCCCTGCAGTCACCCGTGGCGCTTGCCAGCCGGCTGCAGGACACTTCGGTGTAGGCCTGGTTGAGATTCCCAGCTCGCATTAAATCCTGGCAGGTGCACTGGTGATTCCAAACTTCGCTCCGCTCCGGCGACAGCCCCGGTGGCAGATTGCAGTGCGCCCCAAGCGAAAAGCCCTCGATCTCTGGCTGATCCAGGGATGGGTTGTTCACCAACGTGATCCACGCCGTCTCGAGTCGCATGAGCTCCACCAGATGGTTCAGGGCGGAGTTGAGCGCCCCCTTGACGTCCGCCTCCCGGTTAAGGGCTTCGGATATCCGGTTGAGCGTGGTTAGGTCTTCGATCCCAATTGAATTAAGCATCTTCATTCCGCGCGCGTGGGTTGCTCGAAGAGCGACCAACGGCGCCGTGCAAACGCAGGATTATACCTTTGCGGCACAGGGATGTGCTCGACCTGGCGCACAGGGAACGGTTCATGCCGCGCGCTCCAGGGAAGCCTGCAAGCGTGTTTGCCAGATCTGGGTAGTTTGAGAACTGAGGGCGCACTAGAGCCGCTCATGCCTTGTCGTTCGGTTGTGTAGCCTCGCGCTGCCAGGCGCCGAGGCAATCGCAGCGTGGAGATCCCTGCAGCCGGCCGATCGCAAGGCCGTCGCAAGGCCGTCGCAAGGCCGTCGCAATGCCTTCGTCAGTTGCGACGGCGCTGGCCGGCTCCGACCACAATAGCTACTAGGCACGCCATGAATGCTATAGCAAATGCGACGAATCCAGCTTGCGAAGCCTGACGCAGACTTAATATGCTTGACCGAAGCGTAATTCCCGCTGGGAGGGCATTCAACTGCGCCGGGTAGGTCAGACCGACTCCCAGTACTCCTACGAGTGTGGCCGTTAAGGCGAGCGCGTTGAATGAGAGGTGGTTCGCAAAGTATGTAGACAACCTAAGACCCACTACGATCGCATCGATCGCGATGACTGCTCCGACGATGACAACTCCTTGGATCATTTCGTTCGTCGAGAGTAGTCCTATCGCTGCGAGTAGCCCATATATGCTCACCGCGATAGATTGTGACCCGAACAACACACGCGATACGAGGCGGTTTCCCGAATTGGGGTAGTCCACTAATCTCGACCTCGGATCATCGATTGGACCATTGCATTCCCATCGTTTCGCCCAGGATGGGTTCCGGTGTGGATCCAAAAGGATCCCGACGGTGTGAACTCTACCCTACCATTGAAACTGCCGACACGAGGGGTTTCACAACTGTTCGATGTAGAAGAGTGGCAATGCAGACCGAGTGGTTTACACGATTGGGATCCGGG
>CAZGCX010000393.1:0-1821 GCA_964524585.1 uncultured Anaerolineaceae bacterium | reverse complement strand
CTTTGTGCTGCGCAACATTGCCTTCTCGCCCGAGTATGCCGCGTCGGTGGAGCAAAAGCAGATCGCCGAGCAGCAAGCCCAGCAAGCCGCCTTTGTGGTTCAGTCGCGTGAGCAGGAGGCGGAGCAAGCCCGCGCCACCGCTCGGGGCCAGAAGGACTCTGAAATCATCACCGCCGAAGGCGATGCGCAGGCCAGGGTGCTGCGAGCGGAGGCGGAAGCCAAAGCGCTTGAATTGGTAGCTCAGGTGCTGCGGGAGAACCCGAACCTGATTACCTACGAGTACGTCCAGAAACTGGCGTCCGGCGTCCAGGTAATGCTGGTTCCGAGCGACAACCCGTTCTTGTTGCCGCTCCCGACGTTGGAACAGCAAACTACGCCGGTCGAACCGTTGCCTGAGCCGTCGCCATAGGACTCGAAACGGAAAGCACAGGTGGGCGGCCCGGCCGAGCTTGAGTCGTCCGCCGCAAGGTAACAGCAGGGCCCCGTTGTTGCGGGGCCCTGCTAACTACGGCGACGAGCGAATTTGTACGACTCAGGTTGACGCAATCGCGACATCTTGATTATCATCATTCCCAGTTTGGGAGGAGGGGTGCCATGTCCGTAGCTGCAACCGCCGTACGGAGGGAACCCTGGCTGCGCGATCGAAGCTGGGACTTGACCTGGATATCACTGAGCGTCGTGCTGGTGGCCGCGCCGTACCTGGCGTACCTGGCCATTGTCGGAATTCAATCGCTGGTCACGCCTCTGGCGCAGACCTTTGGCACCTCACCGGAGAGCTTTAGCCGCAACCTGGTCAACGCCGGGGTCGCGTTGCTGGTCGGTGGTCCGCACATGTATGCCACTTTCACACGGACCGCGCTCGATCGGGACTTCTTCAAGCGCCATCCACGGGTGATCTACTCCTCAGTCCTGATCCCCTTGGTAGTCGTAACGCTGGCGTTCCTGAACCTGTCGTTGCTGCTCACCGTGTTCTTCTTCTGGGCTTCGATCCATGTGCTGCACCAGATCATCTATATCACTGAGCTCTACAACCAGCGCCAAACATCAAGAATGACGCTGGTCTCTCGGGTGGCAGATTACGCGGTGATCTTGACCTCGCTGTATCCGCTGGCGGCTTGGAAGATCTCTACCGGTCAATTCGCCATCGGCACCAACAACCTCAGCGAAGTCGTCGGTTCGATCGTTCCGCTAGGTCCATGGATGATCTGGTTGGCGGGAGGAGCCTTCGGGGTCTCGCTGGTCGCCTGGATCGCCAAGTCGGTGATGGAGTGGCGCCAGGGCACCTTGCATCGACCCAAGACGCTTTTCATCGCCCTGACCGTGGTGGCCTCCTTCTGGGTGCCGGCGCTCGGCAACCTGGATACCGCCTTTCAGGGCATGAACATGTGGCACTCGTTTCAGTACTTAGCATTGACCTGGATGCTGAATCGGTTGCGTGAGGATCGAGGGCAGCTGGAGCGTTCACCGCTGGTGAAGCGGCTGTCAACCCCCGGATCGGGCCGCCGCTACTACCTGTTCAACATCGGGCTGACTGTGGCGGACATCGCGCTGGCCGGCCTGATCTTTGTGATCTTGCGCTACGTACTGGGCCAGGCCTTCGATTACGCCTTTGATCGAGCCTACTACATCGCGGTGTTGAGTTTCCTGTGGATCCACTATTACCACGATCACTTCTTGTTTACTGAGCCGGGGGTCATCAACGCTTGAGGCGCGAGGCGACGTCCTTGGGGTGATGAGCCGCTAGGCGAGAGGCCAGCGGCATCGAGCGAACTGGAAATACCGAATCGGGTTGGTCACACCGTCGGGTGGGCGCAGCTACGC
>CAZGCX010000392.1:0-1824 GCA_964524585.1 uncultured Anaerolineaceae bacterium | reverse complement strand
AGAGTATCGAATTGACGGAGTTCATTGGCTACCTGGTCGGCGCCGGTTACGAGCCCAGTTCGATCGTCACGGTGCCCGGGAGCTTCAGCCGACGGGGTGGCATCCTCGATCTGTGGCCGCCGACGTCCGAAACCCCGTTGCGGGTCGAGCTGTTTGGAGACGAGATCGAATCGATCCGGCTCTTCGACCCCGCCTCACAGCGATCGCATGAACCAGTCGATCAGGTTCAGGTTGTACCTGCCCGGGAGGGGGCTCCGGCACTGTTGCCCTCCCAAATGATGGAAGCACTGGCCGAGGCCGCAACGGACACGAACTTGGATTCCCAGCAGACCGATGGAAGGCCGCTGGAGTTCTACCTGCCGGAGGTCAGCCCGGAACCCCGCTCCCTGCTGGACTATCTACCGGAGGATGGCCTGGTCCTGCTGGACGACCAGACTGCGATCGAATCAGTCATCGGCGATTTGGAGGAGCAGGCGATCGGGACCCTGCGCCAGCAACTTGAGCACGGCGCGTTGTCGGGCGAGCCTCCCAGACCGTACCTGACCATCGAGGAGATTGCCGACGCGCTCGGGCGAGTGGTCAACGTGGACTTTGGGATGTCCGGCGCCGAATCGCCGCTCATGCTAGGAGACCAGTTCACACCTGGACCGCGCTTCGGCGGCCAGCTCAATCCGCTGCTGGACTTTCTGGCACAGCGTCGCCGGGCTCACGAGAGCTGCATCGTGGTCAGTCGCCAGGCGGTTCGGCTGGCAGAACTGTGGAGCGGACAAGACTCCGATCGGCCAGTCATGACCAACCTGCCGGTTGAGCTGGTGCCTGGCGAACTGTACTTCTTGCAGGAAGCTTTGGCCGAGGGCTGGATCCTCAAACAGCCGCGCACCCACCTGTTGACCGATGCTGAGATCTTCGGCTGGGTACGCCCCCAGGTCCGGCGCCGCGCCACCCGCCGTCCACCCGCACCGGAGTCGACCTATTCGGATCTGAGTCAGGGCGATCTGGTGGTGCACGTTGATTTCGGGATTGGTATGTTTGATGGACTGGTGGCGCGCACTCTGGATGGCCTCGAACGGGAGTACCTGCAAGTCTCCTTCGCGGCTGGCGATCAGGTCTACGTGCCGATCCACCAGGCTGACCGCCTGACCCGCTACGTTGGCGCGGACGGTGCCAGCCCCCAGCTGTCGCGGCTGGGATCCCAGGAGTGGGAGCGGGTGCGCCAGAAGGCCAGCCAGGCGGTGGAGGAATTGGCGCGTGATCTGCTCGAACTGTACGCCAAGCGAACTACCGTAAGTGGTCACGCATTCGCCCCTGACTCGGTCTGGCAGAGCGAGCTGGAAGCCTCCTTCCCCTACACTGAGACCGACGATCAGATCCAGGCGCTGGAGGCGGTCAAGGCCGATATGGAGGCCCCGCGGCCAATGGACCGGCTGATCTGCGGCGATGTCGGCTATGGCAAGACAGAAGTCGCGCTGCGAGCGGCCTTCAAGGCCGTAATGGACGGCAAACAGGTTGGTATGTTGGTGCCAACCACCGTGTTGGCCCAACAGCACTTCCGCACCTTCCGTGAGCGGCTGGCGGCTTATCCGGTTGAAGTCGAGATGCTCTCCCGCTTCCGCAGCGCCGCCGAGACCCGTGAAGTCGTGCAACGACTGGCGGCCGGCAAGGTAGACATCGTGATTGGCACCCACCGCCTGCTGCAGCGCGACGTGGAATTCAAGCAGCTGGGTCTGCTGATCATCGATGAAGAGCAGCGCTTTGGTGTCACCCACAAGGAATACCTGAAATCGTTGCGAACCGAGGTCGATGTGCTGACCCTGACCGCGACAC
>CAZGCX010000391.1:388-1825 GCA_964524585.1 uncultured Anaerolineaceae bacterium | reverse complement strand
ACGCTGACGGCCAAGGGAAACTGCATCCGCGTCAGAATCTCGAGTGGGTCGATTGGTGAAAGCCCGAAGAAGCTGGCCAGCGGGAGGCGGTGAAGCTGCTCCTCGGTAGGGGTATTGAGTCCCTCTCGATTGGCGAAGCTTCCATAATGATAAAAAGGCACAAGATAGGCGGCAGCCACCAAACCGACCACGATGCCCGCGAAGAGCAGCACCTTTAGCCCGCTTGAGACTGTGCGCCTCCGCCCACCTTTGGCAACCACTGCCGTAGAGAAGAGAACATACAGCCCCATCGCTGCCGAAGCTGCGAAGCCAACCAGCAGGTGGCTCAAGCTCGTGAGCACCAGGATGACGCAAACCCCAACCAGCCACAGGCGACGGGATCCGTTTTCTTTGGGATAGGTGGTTGCCTCCCAGGCCCGGTCAAACGCCACCAACGCGAATGGAACGCCGACGAATGCGATCTGTTGGGCGAAGAAGCCCCAGTTGTATAGCCAGGTCCAGGAGATTGGAGCCAGCAGGAAGAGCACTTCTGCCAGAAGGCCCGCCATGCGCTTCCCCAGAACAACTCGGCCAAACAGGTACAGTCCAAATGCCGAAGCAGGCATCGACAGGAAACTAAGTAGCCGGAATGCCTGCATGAGTGACAGGCCGCTCCATCGGTGAACGACGACAATCAGCTCATGAGAGAGGATTGGGTAACCATGGACCAGGGAAATCCCGGCACCTTGCAGCGGATACCAATTCGGGATATCTGGGAAGTACTGGCTCAGCCAGGTCGCATAGGCCAAATGCAGCGGGCTATCGTTCCCCTGCAGATTCCCAAGCAGCATCTTGCTGCCCAGAAGGTAGGAAATACCGATACCCAGCACCAGGGCGAACGCTGCATAAAGCAGCTCCACAAAGATCCCCCAGATTCGCCGCTGGCTCACGGCACGACCCCTATTTCGGCCATTGCGGGCCGCATCTTAATCGACAAACCGTGTGAATCGTCGTTGGTCAAGGGATGCTCCACGGCCAGCAGAAACCCGTTGGACAGCCCACGCGAAATCCAGGGCCGATCCAACCACTCAGCAAGGGGACGGACGGCTCGAGCCAACGAGTTGGAGATCCCGATCCAAGTCCGGGCCAATTTTCCCCACGTGCGGCCTTTTGCCTCATCGGGGATGATCCGCTCGGCAATCCATGCGCCGGCGAGCAACGCCTGATCGAAGCCAATGGTGAAGAAGGCATGATACGGTCGCATCGAACTCACAGAGAGTCCGGACCTAATGCAAGCCTCTTGCAGCAGTCCCGGGTCTACCAGCAGCTCTGGCCTGTGAGCTGTTCTCCTCCAAGGGTCGTCTCGGAGTTTCTCAAGCAGAGACGTAATCAGCCAATTCAAAGTTAGGCGATTCTTGCTTCCGACAACGTATAACAGCGCCCGCCCACCAGGCCGCA
>CAZGCX010000391.1:0-378 GCA_964524585.1 uncultured Anaerolineaceae bacterium | reverse complement strand
CTCAATGTGTTCGAGCACATCGAATGACACAACCGCGTCAAAGGTGTGATCGGCGAATGGTAGCCAGTACGCGTCGGCCTGCGAGGTACTGGAATCCGAGATGGACTCGGTTCGCCCTCGAAGCAGCGATCCGCGAGAGATGTCCACCCCGACTCCCGGAGTTCCAAATGACTGATAGATACGGTCCAGAGACAGCGAATCCCCGCAACCCACGTCGAGCAGCAGTTGATCGCGGCTCAGGTTGAGCGACTGCAGCTCCCGGCCGATCATCAGGTCCTTCAGGATGTAGCCAACCGAGAAACCTCGGCCACGCAAGTAGCCCTTGGCCGGGACAAATGGCTGGTGAGAATCGAAGTGACCGGCTTGTCGCTCGCGATT
>CAZGCX010000390.1:0-1826 GCA_964524585.1 uncultured Anaerolineaceae bacterium | reverse complement strand
CGGGGTTGAGCGCTACTTCCAGATCGCCCGCTGTTTCCGCGACGAAGACCAGCGCGGCGACCGGCAGCCGGAGTTCACCCAACTGGACATCGAGATGTCGTTCGTCGAGCGTGAGGACGTCATGTCGCTGATCGAGGAGGCCTACACCGCACTGGTCGAAACGCTGGTACCCGGCCGACCGATCATGCAGAAGCACTGGCCGCGCTTCAGTTATGCCGAGGTGATGGCCCGCTTCGGCACCGACAAGCCCGACATCCGGTTTGGGCTTGAGCTGACCGACCTCTCAGACCTGGCGCCAGGCAGTGGCTTTAAGGTGTTCGAAGGGGCAGTCGAGGCCGGCGGCATCGTGCGCGGCATCAACGTCAAAGGAGCCGCGGGTTACAGCCGCAAGCAGATCGATCAGCTGACCGAACTCGTCGGTCGCTTCGGAGCCAAAGGCCTGGCCTACCTGGCGATTGGGGGAGGCGAGTCGCCGGGCGGGAGCGCGGCGGGCGCGGGATCGGACGGGTCGGCCGCAGGAACCGACGGCGATCGGGGATCTGCGGTGCCGGGGGCCGAAATCCGCTCCAGCTTTGCCAAGTTCCTCTCGGAGGATGCGCTGGAGAAACTGCGGGAACGCATGGCTGCCGAGCCAGGCGATCTGCTGCTGTTCGTCGCCGATCGGCCTGAAGTGGTGCTTGAGTCGCTCAGCCGGCTGCGAGCACACCTTGGCGAACAGCTGGAACTGGCCGATCCCGACACGCTGGCATTCTGCTGGGTGGTGGACTTCCCGCTGGTGATGTGGAACGAGGACGAGCAGCGCTGGGATCCCAGCCACCATCTGTTCACTGCGCCGATGCCAGAAGACATCCCACTGCTGGAGAGCGACCCAGGGACGGCCCGCGGCCAACAATACGATGTGGTGCTCAACGGAATGGAGACTTGCGGCGGCAGCATCCGGATCCACGATCGCGCGCTGCAAGAGCGGATCTTCGAGCTGATCGGGCTCGACATGGCAACCGCCAAGGAGCGGTTCGGGCACATGTTGACCGCCTTCGAGTACGGCACCCCGCCGCACGGTGGCATCGCCTCCGGCCTGGATCGCCTGTGCATGGCACTGGCCCAGGAGCCGAACATCCGTGAGGTGATCGCCTTTCCCAAGAATCAGGCCGCTCGGGATGTCATGGCCGAAGCGCCCTCGGCGCCGGAGCCGTACCAGTGGGATGAGCTGCACCTGCAAGTGATTCAGCCGAAATCGGGCTAGTCCGGACTTGCCGTTGCAGGGGGTATGCACTCGTGGTATACCGTAAGCAGACCCTGCTGTGTGCGTGATGCGGCGTCAAGTTTTGAGCCAACATGAAATACAAGGGGCTCGAGCTTAATCAGGGGACGCGATAGGCCACGGCCAAGGCGGAACCTGTTAGTAGGGCCCCACCTGCATACGCAGGTTCAAAACCTAGCAGCACACGGCACGGCGGGGATCGATCATAGCCGGCGAGGAACTCCGTCCTCGCCGGTTTGTTTTTGAGCTCCGCCACCGGGCACCCCCCGTTCCTTGTCCTCTGCAGCCTCGCCTGCTGCCTATTCCGCGGCCGATGCTGTCGCCCCTGGCCATCGATCGCGGCTTCGTCCGCCGGCTCCGGTTGACCAAGGCGGCGCTTCGGTTACACTTGCCGACGGAGTGGCCCAGAGATGAGTGACGAACGGGAACGGGCGCTTGAAGCGGCCGTCAGCAAGATCAAGAAGGAATACGGCGACGGGGCCGTGATGCGGTTGGGCGAGTCCACCCACCTGGCGGTGGAGGCCATCCCGACCGGATCGCTGGCGCTCGACCGGGCGATCGGGGT
>CAZGCX010000389.1:0-1838 GCA_964524585.1 uncultured Anaerolineaceae bacterium | reverse complement strand
CACTTCTTCGACGGGTTCCGGACCTCACACGAGATCCAGATGACCGAGGAGCTCAGTCTGGAAGACATGCGGGCCATGATCGACGATCGGTGGGTGGCGGCGGTGCGCGCCCGGGGCCTAACTCCCGATCGTCCGATCATTCGCGGCACCGCCCAGAATCCGGATGTCTTCTTCCAGGCCCGGGAGTCGGTCAACCGCTACTATGCGCAGGCGCCTGGAATCGTGGCCGCCGTGATGCAGCGATTCGAACAGCAGGTGGGCCGGAGCTATCGACTGTTCGAGTACGTTGGCGATCCGCAAGCTGAGCGGGTGGCGATCTTGATGGGCTCCGGCGCGGACGCCATGCATGAAGTCGTCCAGCATTTGGTGTCCACAGGGGAGAAGGTCGGCCTGGTCAAAGTGCGGCTGTACCGGCCATTTGACTCGAAAGCGCTGCTTGCAGCGCTGCCCAATACCGTTCAGCGGATCGCAGTGCTGGATCGCACCAAAGAGCCCGGCGCCGCCGGCGAGCCGCTGTACCTGGATGTAGTCAACGCGGTTGCCGAAGGCTGGAAGGGAAACCAGCAGCCCAAAGTCGTCGGCGGGCGCTACGGTCTGGGTTCGAAGGAATTCAATCCCGGCATGGCGAAGTCGGTGTTGGACAACCTGGCGACCGATCAACCGAAGAACCATTTCACGGTTGGGATCATCGACGATCTAGAACAGACCAACCTGGCGTGGGATCCAAGTTTCCGTTCTGAGCCGGCCGGAGTGCATCGGGCGATGTTCTACGGGCTGGGGGGCGACGGAACCGTCGGTGCCAACAAGAACACCATCAAGATCATCGGGGAAGCCACCGACTTCCACACTCAAGGCTACTTCGTGCTGGATTCGAAGAAGTCGGGCTCGATCACCATCTCGCACTTGCGCTTCAGTCCCGAACCGATCCGCAGCAGCTACCTGATCGATGAGGCCGAGTTTCTGGCCTGCCATTCGTTCCCCTTCCTGGAACGGTTCGACATGCTGCGGAATCTCAAGCCGGGCGGGGTGTTCCTGCTGAACAGTCCGTTCGGCCCGGGGGAGGTCTGGCAGCAGCTGCCGGCCGAAGTGCAGGCGGCTTTGATCGAGAAGGAGGCCGAGTTCTACCTGATCGACGCCTATTCGCTGGCCAAGTCGCTTGGCCTGGGCTCCCGCATCAACGTCATTATGCAGGCAGCTTTCTTTGCGATTTCGGGCGTAATCCCGGAAGCCGAAGCCAACCAACTGATGGCAGAGGCGGTGACCAAAACCTACAGCTCCAAGGGCAAATCGGTGGTCGATCAGAACTTGCGGGCGGCCGAGCTGGCTCGCGATCGGATTCACCGCATCGAGCTGCCGTCAGAATCAAGCAGCCAAATAAGCATGCGGCCCCCAGTGCCGGCAGGAGTTCCCGAATTCGTGGCCACCGTCACGGCCGAAATGATCGCCCGGCGTGGTGATCGACTTCCAACCTCGCTCCTGCCTGACGATGGATCGTATCCGGTGGGCACCGCTCGCTACGAGAAGCGCAACATCGCGCAGGAGATTCCGGTCTGGGATCCGGTGGTCTGCATTCAGTGCAACCAGTGCGTGTTGGTCTGCCCGCACGCTACCATCCGGGCCAAGCTGTACCCGGAAAGCTACGCCAACGGCGACTCGCCGCCGGAGTGGCAGTCAATTCCCGCCACTGGCCGCGGCTTGGAGGGGATGCTGTACACGCTCCAAGTCGCCCCAGAAGACTGCACCGGTTGCGGAAACTGCGTCTATATCTGCCCGGCCTACGCCAAGGACGAGAATGGGCAGAAGACCGACCGCAAGGCGATCAACATGGCCGATCAGCC
>CAZGCX010000388.1:0-1847 GCA_964524585.1 uncultured Anaerolineaceae bacterium | reverse complement strand
CCTGCTGATCCTGGTTACATTTACCATGCTGTCTGTACTGGTCACCTCTTTTGATCTGGGACCGCTTGCTGTCAGTGCAGCCCTGTTCTTTGCCGCTGCAAAATCGACCCTCGTGCTGCTGTATTTCATGCATCTGAAAGTCGACCGGCGAACTTACGCCGTGGCGTTTGTGATCGGTCTGTTGGTGGTGATCCCGCTTGTATTGGCGTTTACGTTTGCAACTCCGCACATTCACCTTCCGCCGGGTCTTGGCCAGTAGGTCGCTGTCGATGCGAGTAGAATCCGGGTTGCGCCCGAACCGGGTGAGCGGCGTTCAGCTTGAATGCGAGCCACTCGTGAACGGTCCGCTCCCCCTATGCCCACTGTACTTGTCGTCGACGACGACCCCCTCATCTGCAAGGGCCTCAAGTTCAACCTTGAGAAATCCGGCTATCGGGTTCTAACCGCCACCAACGGTCGGGCCGCGTTCGATCACATCGAACGGGAGCAATTTGATGCAGCAATCCTGGATATCGGACTCCCCGGCGACGATGGGCTGAGCCTGTGTCAGCAGATCAAAGCCCGCTACGGGTTGCCAGTGATCTTCCTGACTGCCAGGCGCCGCGAGTTGGACGAGATCGTCGGCCTGCAGGTCGGCGGCGATGACTACATCACCAAGCCCTTCAGCATCGACCTGCTGCTGGCCCACCTCAAAGCGCTCCTGCGCCGAACCTCGACAGACCCCGCCGGGTCGGAACCGGACGGGCCAATTGCATTGGGCGAATTCACAATGGAGCCTGCCGCCCACCGTGCGACCTGGCGCGGTCAATCGCTCCAGCTCGCCCCGCGCGAGTTCGAACTCCTTCGATTCTTCCTTGATCATCCAGACCAGGTTTATTCCACCAACTCGATCGTGGAAGCGGTTTGGGGTCCCACATTTGTCGGCGAGCCGCAGGTCTTGTATGTCCAGGTGCGGGGCCTACGAGAGAAGATCGAAGAGGACCCTTCAGCGCCTCAGCACCTGCTTACCCTGCGTGGCGTCGGCTACAAATTCCTTCCGTGAGCAGCAGACGGAGCATCCGAGCCTATCTCACGATCAGCTACGCGCTGTTCGTGTTTATCGTACTGGGAATCGTCGACCTGTACTGGTTCGCCCGGCAGGAAGCGGCGGCCGAACTCGCCATTCGCAGTCAGCTCGAGCATCAAACCCGGCTGCTGTCTACTTTGCTCGACCTCGACCAGCTGGCCCGCAATCAGGTCTACCTGCCCAGCTTCTACGCCGCGGTCGAGAGCAACCTGCAGGTGATCTTTATCTCTCCGACTTTCGAGATCCGCAATCTGTCGAATGTCCCCCTGGAGCCGGCGCAGGAGCCGCATGTCGTTCAGATCGCCGCCCAGGCCCTGGGTGGCAGCACCAGCAGCCGAGAGATCTATGGCCCGCAATGGGGCGATGAAAGCCTGTACGGCGCGGCGCCGGTGTTCGACGCTGGAGGCCGAGTCCTTGGAGCCATCTGCTTGATCCTCCCTTTGGGAAACTTCGAGGCGACCGTTATGCAGGCCAGGCTTGGGACGCTGGCCTCGGCGGCCGGGGTGGCGGTGCTCAGCATCCCGTTCGGGTGGGTCTTGGCGACGTTGCTCACTCGCCGGCTTTCGCTGGCCGAGCGTTCAGCGGCCAAGGTCGCCGCTGGCGACTATCGACTGCGGTTGCCGGAAGGGGGGCCGCGCGAACTGGATCAACTCGCGCACTCGCTGAATCAAATGGGTGAGGAACTCTTCAAGCGTGAGCACGCTCGGAAAATCCTGCTGGCCAATATGACCCATGAGTTGGCCAGGCCGCTGGGAGGTCTGCGACTTGCGGTCGAAAGCCT
>CAZGCX010000387.1:0-1860 GCA_964524585.1 uncultured Anaerolineaceae bacterium | reverse complement strand
TCCTCCACTTGCTCCCGGTCAGGATTGAAAGCGTCGTGATAAATGAAGACCGGGTTGCCTTCGACCGTTCCGGGGACATCCGCCGAAACCCGCTTAGGATCGGTGTACATCTTCATCACCTTCTGCTTGACCGCCGCCTCGTCGTCCGAGAGGAAGATGGCGTTGCCCAATGACTTGCTCATCTTTGCCTGGCCATCGGTTCCGATCAGGGTCGGCACGTCGCCAATCAAAGCCTCCGGCAGTGGAAAGACCTCCGCATATAGTCGATTGAATCGGCGGGCGATCTCGCGGCTGATCTCAACGTGGGCTTCGTTGTCCTTGCCGACTGGCACCAGCGTGGCCCGTGGCAACAGGATGTCGGCGGCCTGCAGTACCGGGTATCCCAGCAATCCAAACGGCATGGCCTCCAGATGCTCAGCCAACGCCATGTCTTTGAGGCTCGGCAGTCGCTCCAGCCGCGGGACGGTCACCAGCATCTCGAAGATCAAGTTCAGCTCGTAGGTCTCCGGAACTCCAGATTGTAGGAAGATGACGCTGCGCTGCGGATCGATCCCCACCGCCAGGTAGTCCAACAACATCTCGTGAACGTTGGCCGCCACCCCGGCGATGTGCTCGCGCTCGGGCTGGGTGGTGAGGGTATGCAAGTCAGCCACGATGAAGTAACAGTCGTAACTGTCTTGCAGCCGGACTCGATTAGCCAGCGACCCGACGTAGTGGCCAAGGTGCATTTGGCCGGTGGGTCGATCGCCGGTCAGGATGCGTTTGCGTTCTTCAGTCATGGTGGGCCCAAGAATACGTTGCGGTCCGCGTGCTGTCAATCCGCGGGGGCGTGGCACCCGGGGATCCCGTTCGACCGGCAGGGATGAGTGCGTGGATCATGCCGGCGCAGCGTCCGGGGACTGGCAGGCCAGATTCGAATGCTCCGCTGGATCGTGGCGGGGAATCAAAAAGGCCAGGGCGTCTGCCCCGGCCCGATCGCGCGACTCCACGCCTAACCGCTGTCGAGATGCGGCTCAAACTTGTGTACGATACGGTGCTTGGGCTGGTAGCCGGTGAGCCGCTCCAGCGGTTCGCCGCCCTTGAACAGGATCAGCGTCGGCAATCCCATCACCTGGTACTTCATCGTGGTATCGACGTTGACGTCGCTGTCCATCTTGAGGAATTTGACCTTCCCCTCCCAATCCTTGGCCAGCTCTTCCACCACCGGATCGAGCTGCTTGCACGGGTGGCACCAATCTGCGCCGAAGTCGACTACCACCGGCAGCTTGGCGTTCAGGACTTCGCTTTCGAACGCCGCATCGTCAAGATCAGGGATATCGGCCATCTACCACTCCGTAACGGTCGCTCACCATGCATCGACCCGGGTGCCCATTCGGAATTCTGCTGCTCGATTGCGGGGAATGCCTCATGCGGCAGAACCGAACCATGGCCCGGCAGTTTACAGAGCCAGGGGAGGCTTGTCAAGTCGTACGCTGCGGCCAGGTTTTGGAGCGATTCCAGCCCACCCCCCACAGGGGATATTGACGCTGTTTCAAACCGCATGGTATGATGATTCTCATTGCTTTAGCACTCTCACATTGAGAGTGCTATTCATGTGCCATGGCCGAACAAGACCTGACTGAGCGCCAGGAAACCGTGCTGGCGCTGGTAGTCCACGAGTACATTGAAAACGCGCGCCCGGTAGGGTCCAAGCGGTTGGTTGACCGCTACTCACTGGGGGTGAGTTCGGCTACGGTCCGCAATGAAATGGCGGCACTCACCGAACTCGGCTACCTGCGGCAGCCCCACACCTCCGCCGGCCGGGAGCCTACCGAGTCTGGATACCGCTATTTCGTCGGAAGACTGCTGGGCGATACCGAT
>CAZGCX010000386.1:0-1862 GCA_964524585.1 uncultured Anaerolineaceae bacterium | reverse complement strand
GACGCGCTGGCCAGCGTCCGGCAGCTGACCAATGCGGCCGGCAGCGTTTCGCTGAGCCGGAGCTATGAGCCGTTTGGGGGCCTGCTTGCCAGCTCCGGCGGCGGAACATCCGACTACGGCTTCACCGGCGAGTGGACGGACGCAACCGAACTCGTCCATCTCAGAGCTCGGTACTACGACCCATCCATCGGGCGGTTCTTGAGCCGGGATCCGCTTCCGGGACTGCCGACCCATCCCGGGTCTCGGCATCCATACGCGTATGCGTATCTCAACCCAGTCAGGTTCGAAGATCCTAGCGGACAGTTCGTTCCTCTGGCGTTGCTGGGTGTGGGATTGGCGGGCGGAATACTGGGTGGGCTAGGGTACTACGGTTACCAGCAACTTCGGAATGCTGATCCGTGTTTCGGCGTAGATTGGAACTGGGGCGAAGCAGCGTTTTGGGGTGGCCTCGGTGGCCTCTTGGGAACGGGAACAGTTGCGGCCGGCTACTACGCAGGACTGCATCTCGGCCTCTGGGGCCCAGGGGGTCGCCTTCTGCTGAATCAGCTGCTGGGTCGATTCGGGGAGTGGTATGTAGGGCTACGCGGCGCGAAGGAAGCGATCAGCTCTATCACTGGGACAGCCCAGCGCCGCATTCCAGACGCCATATGGGAGCTCGAGCAGCTCCTCATTGAGGTCAAAAACGTGAGCTATCAATCCTTCACCAACCAGCTCAAGGACTTTGCGCTTTATGCACAAGAAGAGAATCTGACCTTTGTCCTGCTGATACGGCAAAGCACAAGGCTATCTGCACCTCTGGTCGAGGCAATCCATGAGTTCAATATAATCGTGGTGGAGGCCTTTCCTTGGTAGATCAAACTGAGGGCGACACTACTGACCCTGTTGCTGCCGCGCACAAGGCGGCAGAGCCAGTTGTGGTGGATCTGAGGCGCTTTGGGATTGATCTTAAATCGCTCGACGATCTCATAAGTGCGCCCATCGAAGAGTACCGAGATGGAATTCCGGCTTTGATTGGCTGGCTGCCCCGGATTGACAATCGCGCAGTAAAGAAAGCAATCGTTCGGGCGCTATCAGTGAAAGAAGCCAAGCCTGATGCTGTACCAATCCTCCTCGAGGAATTTGTGGCCGCATCGGAATCCGATGATTTAGGGCTAGCGTGGGTAATAGGTAACGCGCTGTCGGTCGTGGCAGACCAGAGCGCCACGGATGAAATTGCGTTACTTGTTCGGGATCGCAGCCACGGACGCGCTCGGGAAATGCTGGCGGTTGCTCTTGGGAATATCGGCAGCCCTGAAGCTGCCGACGTCCTAATCGGCCTGCTATCAGATGAAGAAGTGGCTGGTCATGCAGTCGTATCGCTCAGGAAGCTGGCTCCACCATCGGCAAGGGATGCCTTGGAACCGTTCGCCGACCACCCGAAGACTTGGATTCGCAAAGAGGCCCGTAAGGCGATCGCCAAAATAGACAAGAAGCTTTCGGCCTCATAACGATTCGCGCGGAAGAACACAAACCCATGGCGATTCCATAACACAATGCGGACCTCGCGCAGGACCGACAGCTGACCATTAGGCGATAGATGCGTTTCGCTACGCTGACCAAAGCCGCTTGACGCAGTACATCATCGCCTGGACCAACTCCGGTTTGCATGACGTCGCCGACCGCCTGATCGAAATGAACGGCGTCGCCTTCACGGAGACGACATCAGCAACCTGCTCGATGACGGCGTTCGTGAGTACACCTACGATCACGCCAATCGGCTAACCCGGGTCGAGATCGGAACCGACACCTACGAGTTCCTCTATAACGGGCTGGGCGACCGCCTCCGGCAAACCGTCAACAGCACCCCAACCACCTATGCGCTG
>CAZGCX010000385.1:0-1880 GCA_964524585.1 uncultured Anaerolineaceae bacterium | reverse complement strand
CAATCGGTTCGTGAGCGGTCCGAGGCGGCTCCGCTCGTAACGCGCGATGAACAGTGGACCGAGCGGCTTTGGGCACGGCATAGAGGGAGCGCGATCACTCATTCGGAACCGATGTGAGCGCCTTTTTCAGCCACCGAGCGCTTCATGAGCAGAACCACGAGCACGAGCGCAAGCGTCAAGGCGGCAAAGACCCAGAAGGTGTCGAAGTAGGCAAGCGCCGAGGCCTGCTGCTGGCGCAGATGTTCGAGCCCCTGCCAGGCGAACTGCTGCGCAGCGACCGGATCGGCGGTCTGCTGGTGGAAGAAGGCCGTAGCCTGGCCGATGAAGGACCGCGCGGCCGCGTTGAAGGGATCGAGATACTCGCCAAGACGCAGACTGTGGAACTGATCACGGCGCTCGTGAAAGGTTTGCGCCAACGACGTTCCGGCACTGCCGCCTTCGTTGCGCAGAAGGCTCAAGAGGCCGACGGCCGCCCCGCGCAACTCCATGGGCGTATAGAGGTAGGCTGCCACATTCGCAGGCGCGAAACATAAGGCCAGTCCGGCGATCAGGACCACCCGCGGCCAGACCACCTGGCCTGGGCTGATGTTCAGGTTCAGCTGGGACATCCAATAGTTCCCGGCCGTCATCGCCAGCAGCCCAGCGGCGATCAGCCACCTGGCGTCGGTCCCCCGACCGAGCATGAAGCCGACGACGGGCATGGCCAGGATGGCAAAGACTCCGGCCGGTGACATGACCAACCCCGCGCTCAGCGCATCGTAGCCGAACAGGGACTGAAGCAATCCGGGCAGCGAAGTGCTGGCGCCATAGAGCACGAGGTAAGCGCCAAAGATGATGATACAGCATGCGGCGAAGTTGCGCTCGCGCAGTGGCCGGAAATTGACCACGGGGTTGCGGTGCCGCAACTCCCAAAAGACGAGGCCAACCAAGCCGACAGCGCAGAAAATGGCCAAGGTCTGCACGCGCCAGAAGGGATCGCCCAGCCAGTCCCACTGCTGACCCTTGCTCAGCATCACTTCCCAGGAGACCATGACGATGACGAGCAGCGACAGGCCGATCGAGTCGAACCGAAACGGCTGCTTCCTCAGCTCGCTGCGCTGGGCGACGAGATAGTCCGGGTCGCGGAGCTGGGCATAACAGCCGGCAAATACCAGGACCCCGACGGGCACGTTGATCAGGAAGACCCATCGCCAACTGTACTGGTCCGTGATCCATCCCCCGAGTGTCGGGCCGACAACCGGCGCGATGAGGGCCGCGAGGCCAAAGAGCGTCATCGCAACGCCCTGCTTTTCCCGGGGGAAGGCGTCCAGCAGCACGCCCTGGCTCGAGGGCTGCAGACCGCCGCCCGCCAGGCCCTGGATGACGCGGAACAGGATCAGCTGACTGAGGCTGCCGGCCATCCCGCACAGGGCGGAACTCAGGGTGAAGACGGCGATCGACAGCAGGAAGTAGTTTCGCCGCCCCAGATGCGCGCTCAGCCAGCCGGTGATCGGCAGGATGATGGCGTTGGCGGCAAGGTAGCTCGTGAGAACCCATTCACCATCGTCGACCGTGGCCGACAGGCCGCCCGCGATATACCGAAGTGCGACCACCGCGATCGTGGTGTCGAGCACCTCCATGAACGTCGGCACCACGACCGTGACGGCCAGCAACCACGGGCTCCCCGCAGCATGGGGTCTGGCGGGTGCGAGTGCCGCATCTGTCACTTGTTGGCGTCCGCCGGGCTCTGGGACGACCCGGTGGATTGCAATCGAGGCACGTAGGCCTGCAGAAACTTCCCGGCATCGGGTCCGGTCGGCGGCTTGTCGATATAAACGTAGGGAACGACGGAAGTCCCGATGAACAGGGGATCCTTGTTCGGGTCATACCCTTCGAGCTCG
>CAZGCX010000384.1:0-1893 GCA_964524585.1 uncultured Anaerolineaceae bacterium | reverse complement strand
GGGGCCAGGCAGTTGGTCGTGCAGCTGGCATTCGAGATGACGTGGTGGGCTGCCGGATCGTACTTGTCGGAGTTGACCCCCAACACGATCGTGATATCAGGATCTTTGGATGGGGCGCTGATGATCACCTTCTTGGCGCCGGCGTCCAGGTGCTTGCCTGCGTCAGCCCGGGTGCGGAACCGCCCGGTTGATTCGATCACGATCTCCACCCCCAGATCGCCCCAGGGGAGCGCGGCTGGATCCGGCACGGAGAGCGCCTTCAGTGCGTCGCCATTGATCGTCAGCCCATCCGAGCCGACTTCCACCGTCCCTACGAACTTCCCGTAGTTGGAGTCGTACTTGAAAAGGTGCGCCATCGTGGGCAGATCTCCCAGATCGTTGAATGCCACGATGTCGAATTCGTCCGGATACTGCTCCTTCATGATCTTCACGACCTGCCGCCCAATGCGGCCGAAGCCGTTGATGCCAATTCGAGTGCTCATCGTTTTCTCCGTGCTTCTCGCAATGTTGGTGAGAGGCGCCTAGTTCAAACCGCTGATTGGTTCGACGCGCTCCAGTTGTGGCAATGCTAAGGGGCCGGTTCGCTCTTCCAGGAGTGAAATTAGTCGATCGGCGAGCAGCTTGGCGTCGTGCCTCCACGGCCGCTCATGATCCACCAAATCGGTGGTGTAAGTCGGCACTTCGAGCAGCCCGTTGTGCGGTGGAGCCACCAACAAGGTGTTGTCGGGGATATCGGCGTCCATACAGTCGTTGGCGACTACCACATCGATCAGGCCATCACCGGCGTGCTGGGTGATGGCAGCCCAATGGTCTTCACAGCTGTAGTGGTCGGTTTCGCCGTGCTGTACGGCCACATTACAGACGTAAACCCGAAATGCCCGGGTGGACCGCACCGCCTCTGCGATATCCGGTACCAGCAAGTTGGGCAAGACGCTGGTGTACAGGCTCCCAGGACCGATGACGACCATGTCGGCGCTCAAGATGGCCCGGATGGCCTCCGGGTAGGCAGGCGGATCAGCCGGTTCCAGGTAGATCCGGCGGATTCGACCGGGGACCTCCGGGATTCGGCTCTCGCCCTCCACCCGAATCGGCTGCACGTCGAACTTGTCCGCCACCAGTGCGACGTCGCTCAGGGTGGATGGAACCACTCGGCCGCGGATCGAAAGCACACGGCCGGCCTCCAGGATCCCTTGGTCGAAGCTGCCCGTCACATCAGTCAACGCAGCGATGAACAGGTTGCCAATCGAATGCCCTTCCAGTTCCTCGCCTTGGAGAAATCGGTACTGGAACAGCTGGGTAAGCAGGTCCTCGTCGTCGGACAACGCCGCCAGGCAAGCCCGCAGATCGCCGGGCGGCGGCAAGCCAAGTGACTTGCGCAGCCGGCCGGAGGACCCGCCATCGTCCGCCATGGTCACGATGGCCGTCAAGTTGCCGGAGTGATGCTTGAGACCGCGCAGCAAGGTCGAGAGCCCGTTGCCACCGCCGATGGCCACGATCTTGGCTCCACGGCCCAGGCGGCGGTGGTTGGCGACCATATCCACGACCGCTCGACCGGGACGCACATAAGGGAGCATCAAGCTGCGGTTCAGCCGAAAGAGCGCCAGCAGTGAGGCGGCCACACCAGCGGCGACCAGCAGGCCGGCGCGCAACCCCGGTGTCAAAGCACTCAAGAACGGCAAGCTGATCCAATTCGCCTGTGGGGTGAGCCGATAGGTACCGAGCAGGGCATTCGCTAACCCAAGGCCGGTCAGGCCGACACCCAGGATGAGCAACCCAAGAACCTGTCCGCAGCCTTCACTTTGAGGGCCGTCGATGGTTATTATGCGTCCGGCTCCGGCCATGAGGAACCATCGAACTCAACGCCGGTCAAATCCGTCATCGGGCCCATATAGG
>CAZGCX010000383.1:0-1922 GCA_964524585.1 uncultured Anaerolineaceae bacterium | reverse complement strand
GCGATTGGGCAGCCTCCGCGGCACCTCGCGAACTGCGATCAGCTTTGTGAATGGCGGATGAAAAGTGTAGCGCTGGGCGGCTGAAAAATGTAGCGCCCGATGTGGGAAGGGTACATATGTAGAGGGGGTCTGTCGAGGGGTCCAGGTGCTCGTGTTGGGGAGAGGGGAAAGAAGCCCTAGGAGGGGGTATGGGGGAACCTGCGGAGCTGGTTCGCCCAGGACAGCGTCTGCGGTGTCTTGGGCGTCAGGTTGGGTGTTGCTGTCGTCGTCGCTTGGCGTCGGCCAGGCGGTAGCTTGGACCGTTGCACTCGAGGATGTGGCAGCGATGGGTGAGGCGGTCGAGGGTGGCGCCCGCGAGGCGTTCGGAGCCCTAGCGAAGATTCTTACGGTCTTCGGGTATCTTTGGATAAGCGCTATAGCCTTGGCGCAATAATGCAGCTAAGCCGTGGGAGCGGGCTTGCGTGAACGCGAAACCCCCACCTTCCGGCAATACTCCTCGATTGCGCAGCTGGCACATCGCGGAGTCCCGGGAAGGCAGACCTCTCTCCCAAGCGACACCATATTCACGTGTAGGCTAAACCTCAGTCTCTCCGGTATCTTGCCTTGAAGGCGATCCATGTCTTTGGGCGAGCACGAGAGGTCTGGACGTGTTGGCCTCACCCAACCAAGCCTGCGGCTAATCCGCCAGCAATGGGTGTCAACTGGAAATACCCGTCTCTGCAGGGAGTACATCATTACACAGCGAGCCGTCTTTGTTCCGACGCCTGGCAGTGCTCTGAGGAAACGTTCGCACTCTTCATCAGGCATGTGCCGTAGCTGCGCCAGACTAGGCTTCCCGAACTCCTCCGCAACTGCCCTAAGTAATCGGTTGATTGCCCTTGCCTTTTGGCGAGCTAGGCCGCCCGGGGCTATGACCTGAGCGATCTGGACCTCTGGCGCCTGGGAAAGATCGCGGAAGCTGGGAAACCTTCGCATGAGAGCACGGTAAGTCGCTGTGTACTTCCCCTGGTCCGTTTGCAGACTGCAGATGATGAAGATCAGTTCGCGCAGCGGATTCTTCTTGTTGTAGTGGTCGAAATCGCCGTACATGTCTCTCAGCACTGCGGACACCTTGTGAACATCAACAGGCTGTGATCTTGAATGCATCCGCGGCTTCTCGAATCTAATTGACGGCAGCACCGATAAAGCGCATTAGAGCCTTGCCAATATGTTCTGCCATCTTGCACGGAACACCATTGCCAACGAGGCGGAACTTCGCAGAAAGGGACGAGTTCTCCGGTAGGATGTATTCGTCCGGTACGGATTGAATGCGCAGAGCCTCTCGTACGGAAAGACGGCGAGGCTTCCACGGATGCAGATGCACCTCCCTGTTCCCATACCATGCTGTCGGACTATACCGATAGCGGTGTAGTCGCTTGAAAGACTTGTTCGCTACGTCACCCTCACGTCGCTCTCGAAACTTCGGGGAGTAGGCCTCAAAGACGTCTTGGCCGTTAGGGAGCAGTTCGGGATCGTTGTCCGGAGCTAGGAGCGGGTAAACCATCAATTCCATGGGAAGATGCGAAGGCAATGATGGCGTATAACCGAATCGGCAGGTGCTCGGCCACCGCCAGTCTTTGGCACCGTCATATTGGTCGACACGCGGCCAGCCGAACCAGCCCTTCTCGCCTGATTCTAGTCGGCGCCCCAGAGCTGCGGCGGCGAAGCGTGTCCTGCACCCGACCACGAAAAGTCGCTCCCGGTTCTGTGGCACGCCCAGCTCTAGGGCATTCAGCAACGCATAGTCGGTCGCGAACTTGCCGACACGCTCAAGATAACGGAGTTGTGTCAGGAAGAACCGCCGGTGCTTCCTGAACCTATATAGGCCCGCCACGTTCTCAATCACAAAGAAAGACGGATTGATGTGGCATATCTGCTGGACG
>CAZGCX010000382.1:0-1943 GCA_964524585.1 uncultured Anaerolineaceae bacterium | reverse complement strand
CCGGGCGCTTCGGGTGGCAGTTCCAACACGGGCGAGATTGTGGACGACGGAGCGGTCGATTTGACTGCACAAGTGCACGCGGCCGCAACCCAGGACAGGATGACGACCACCGACAGCCGTGCAAACCGCCCCTCGGTGCTCGGTCTGCCAGTGCAGTTTGACGTTGGAACGATCAGGGAGTTGGCGTAGCGGCTGGGACGCAGTTGGCAACCGGCTCGACCAGCGAGCCGGTCTGCACAAACGCCGCGCCATCCCAGGTGTGCTCGAAGGTGGTCCATTCACATGGACCGAGCGGCCCGTTGTTCACGTAGCCCAGCTTGCTGGCAGATTTCCAGCGGATCAGGTCAGCGACTTTCTCCCACTCACCGTACGGGCCCTGCCTCGAGTACGCCGAGACCATCGTGGCGCCGTCCCAGGCGTAGATCGCCAACTCGAAGTAGAGCTGCGGGTTGGAGTGCTGGAATGGGACGATCACCAGTTTCTGGCAATCACCAAACTGGTACCAACCGGCGCCGGCCGTGAGCTGCTTGAGCATCGGGTCGCCGCTCGAGACGCTCCAAACGTTGACCCAGCTCGCCCCATCCCAGCGATCGACTGAAATCGTCTTGCCGGAGGCGCCCTGGTCGACGATGCGAACTCGTTGGTAGGTTCCGTCGCAGTTCAGGCTGATCCCACCGGCGGGCGGCGTGGCGGTCGGCGGCGCGATGGTGGGGGCTTCGGTGGGCTCGGCGGTTGGGGTCTGCGTTGGCTCGGTCGGAACTGGGGTGTTCGTCGCCGCCGGCAGCGGTGTGTCGGTTGGCAGTGCGGCGAGTGTCTCGGCAACCGAAGTTTCAACCGCCGCGCCATCGTCGCTCTGCCCGGGTAGATTACAGGCCAAGGCTGCCAGCATCAGGGCGACGAGCGGGATCAGGGGGCGTCGTGACATCAGGATCGGTCTCTGAGTCTACCCGCGCGAGCTGCCTCGGATGCGGTCTTGCTGTGTGAAATCGAAGCTGGCCTCGGTTGCGCCGTTCTCGGGGATGAACCAACTCCCTGGCGTGAATCGCAAGGTGTAGCTGCCCTCCGGCGGATCGTCGATCAGAAAGCTGACGTACAACCCGGTCGTATCCATTCCGGCCTCCGATCCCGGAAGCGATGCAAGCTGGTACTCGTCGACCGAAACGGCGCTCCCAGTGGGGAGGATCAAGGCGAAGTCCTGCGGCTGAATGCACCAGTTGCCGCTGTTGCGGCTGGTGGCGTCGAAGTACAGCGTCAGGGCCAGCTTCCTTTGCTCGACTTCGGTGTAATCCTCAATCCGGTCGGCGCGCAGCTCGGCGCCAGTGAACCGCAGGTCGATGAGCTCCAACGACAGCGAGCCGGTGATGCCGGGCTCAGAGGGCGCCAGCGTGTCGGTCGGACCGCCATCGGCGCCCAGCGCATGAGAGTCCTTCGACTCCGACGATGGCACAGAAGTATAAGCCAACTTCAGCCTCGCAATACGCCGCGCGCAGCGCCGGCGGCGGAACTGCTTAAGGAACGCACAATCCTCCGATCACCGATTGATAATCTCTTTTGGGCATGATGCCCTCCGTCAAACCACAACTCAACGGAGGGAAGAGTGATGCAGAGTAGCAGGAAAACACTGTACCTGTCCGTGCTAGGCATGCCGTTGTTGGCCGCCTGCAGTTCTCAGCCACAGGCGACAGAAACCACGCCGGAGGAGCAGATGCCGGCGGAATCGATGGTTGAGCCGACCGAAGAGATGATGGAGCAGTCCACTGCCTCGTAACCCGCATAAACCAGCCCATCCGCCACCGGGAATCCGATGGGAATATGCGCCAGCGCGGTGAGATTGCAGCACGCCATGCGGGACAGCACTTTTTGAATTGTCGCTGGTTGGTGCGCGATGTAGGCTTCATCCAGCCAGCGGTTGATGGTTTCGTGCAGCGGCAGAGATTCCATTA
>CAZGCX010000381.1:0-1945 GCA_964524585.1 uncultured Anaerolineaceae bacterium | reverse complement strand
ATGTTCAAGTGCTTGGGTCCGCTGGCGTCGGCGGTGATGAAGGGCAGGTTGATTTCGGTTTGGGCTACGCTCGAGAGCTCGATCTTGGCCTTCTCGGCCGCTTCCTTGAGCCGCTGCAGCGCCTGCCGATCCTGGCGCAGGTCGAGGTTTTGCTCGGCACTGAATTCCGAAACCACCCAATCGATCACCCGCTGGTCGAAATCGTCGCCGCCCAAGAAGGTATCGCCATTGGTGGCCTTCACTTCAAACACGCCGTCGCCGACATCCAGGATGGAGATATCGAACGTGCCTCCGCCCAAGTCGAACACCGCGATGGTTTCGTCGGTCTTGCGATCCAGGCCGTAGGCCAGCGACGAGGCGGTCGGTTCGTTGATGATGCGCAGCACTTCCAGGCCGGCGATCTTGCCGGCATCCTTGGTGGCATTGCGCTGTGAGTCATTGAAATAGGCCGGGACGGTGATCACGGCCTGATTGATGGCCTCGCCGGTATAAGACTCGGCATCCGCCTTGAGCTTGGCCAGGATCATGGCCGAGATCTCGGGCGGCGCGTACTCCTTGCCGGCCATGTGCACCCGGACGTCGCCGTTCGGGGCGGCGGTGACGTGATACGGCACCAACTCGAGCGCCTTTTCGACCTGTGGGTCGGTATTCTTGCGGCCCATGAAGCGCTTGATGGAGAAAATGGTGTTCTCCGGATTCACGATCGCCTGACGGCGCGCTACCTGGCCAACCAGCCGCTCGCCGGTCTTGGTGTTGACCGCCACCACCGAGGGCACCAGCCGATTGCCCTCGCTGGAGGTAATCACGGTCGGCTCGCCGCCTTCCATGATCGCGACTACCGAATTGGTCGTGCCGAGATCGATTCCAATGATCCTGCCCATATCACCGCACCTTACTTGGCGACTCTGACCAGCGCCGGCCGCAGGATGCGATCGCCCATGCGGTAGCCGGGCTGAATGACTTCGATCACCTGTCCTGCGTCGTGATCGCGGCTCTCTTCATGCGATAAGGCCTCGTGCAGATTCGGATCAAACTCGTCCCCTTCCGCTTGGATCGGCTGCACGCCATCCGACTCCAAGAGCGCCAGCATCTTGCGGTAGATCAGTTCAATCCCTTCCGCCCACGCCACGGCGTCCTTGTCGGCCGGTCGGTCTCGCAGCGCGCGTTCCAGGTCGTCCACCACCCCGAGGTACCTGCTGATGGTCTCGCCCGCGATCCGAGCCTGTGCCTCCTCCTGCTCACGGACCACACGTTTCTTGTAGTTGGCAAAATCTGCACGGGCGCGCTGCCAGCCATCCAGATACTCCTCGGCCTGGGTCAGGGCCTGCTCCAGCTGCTGAGCCAGGTTGTCGCTGGTGCTGGCGCCTTCTGCTCCGCGTTGGTCCAGTTCCGGCTCGAGCTCGCCCTCCAGGCTTGCAAGATCCTGCTCGGCCTCGAGCTCTTGTGGCTCAATCTGCGCGGCTGGTTCCTGGCCCGCGCCGCCCTCGACTTCCGCGCCTTCGCTCACTTCATCTCCCGACATCTCATGCTCCAAAGGCCTCGATCACCAGATCGCTCATCAGCCCCGCCACGTAGCGGACGGCCGAGATGCTGCGGCCGTATGGCATGCGGGTCGGCCCCAGCACACCCAACGTCCCAGTAGCGTAGCCTGTGGCACCGTATCGAGCAAGCACCATTGAGTACTCACGCAGTTCCTCCCAGGCGCCTTCGCCGCCAATCACCACCTGTACGCCGCCAACGGTTGGGCTCAGCGCCTTGGCCAGCACCTCCTCCAGCAGGCTTTGCTCCTCCAACAGCCGAAGCGCATTGCGGCCGCTGCTGCTGCTGGCGAATTCGGGCTGGGACAGCACGTTTGCCAGTCCATCACGATGGATCTCGGCCGAAGAGAATTCGTCCGCCCGGGCCAGGGTCTCCGCCACCAAGCCGACGATCTCACGCCCCAAGA
>CAZGCX010000380.1:0-1978 GCA_964524585.1 uncultured Anaerolineaceae bacterium | reverse complement strand
GCCCTCGCTGCCCCTTTCCGATTGGGGCGATCAGATTGAGCATGCGATTGGCGATCGCGTGCCGGTCGGTTTCGAGATTGAACCGTTCCTCGGGGAAGATCGGGGTGAGGGTCTCAAATCGCGGACGGTCCTTGATCTCGTCTGGAGCCATCCCGTTGATCGACTCGACCCGCAGCAAACCGTAGTACTTCTCGGTATCCTTCGGGGGCCGGATCTGCCCGATGACCATGTCGCCGGTGCGCAGGCCAAAGCGGCGAATCTGCGATTGAGAAACGTAGATGTCGTTCGGTCCAGGCAGGTAATGCTCGGCGCGCAAGAAGCCCATCCCCTCATTCATCACCTCCAGCACACCGCCACGCAGCTCGAGGCCCTTGCGCTCGGCCTCAGCCTGCATTAGACGAAGAATCAAGTCTTCCTTCTTCATCCGGGTGGCGCCCTGGATTTGCATTTCTTTCGATTTGGAGCGCAGATCGGTAAGGGATAGAGCTTCCAATTCCCCGATATTCATTGACGTTTCTCCCTGCGGGAACGGTGTACTAGAGGTTTCCCCTGTGCAACGGGACCCGCCCAGCGGGCGAGCGATTCACGATTTCGCAGACTCAGAACTTGAGGGCGATAGAAAGGTCAGACTAGGCTATGTAGCTGGGGAAAGCGCCGGGATTATAGCATGGTCCCGACAGCGGCACAAGCCTCCGTGCCCAGCGCGCGGAACTCGACGCCGCGCAGGCTCAAGCTGCGTCGCCTGTGTGCCGGGCCAACTCCTACGTGGTGTCATATGCGATTTGGCTGAACTGCATCAGCTTGTCCCAGCGGTGGGTGGAAGTGATCTCACGTACCGTACCGCTATGCGAACGCATCACCAAGCTATAGGTGCGAGCGCCGGTGCCGGTGTAGTTCACACCGTGCAGCAGCTCTCCGTCGGTGATGCCGGTGACCGCGAAGAACACATCGCTGCCGTTGACCAGGTCGTTGGTCCCCAGCTTCTTGTTCAGGTCGTAGCCCAGGTCGGATGCCAGCTCGGCCTCTTCGTCGGTACGTGGATACAGTCGCCCCTGAATCTCGCCACCCATACACTTCAGGGCCGCCGCAGCCAGGACGCCCTCCGGTGTGCCGCCGATGCCGATCAAGACATCGATGCCGGTGTCGGGCCAGGCGGTCATCAGCGCGCCGGCAACATCGCCATCGGTGATCAACCGGATTCGGGCCCCGGTTTTCCGTACCTCGTTGATCAGTTCCTCATGGCGCGGCCGCTCCAGGATCACCACCGTCAGGTCATCCACGTCGTCCTGCTTTGCCCGGGCAATGGCCGCCAGGTTCTCGGCGACCGGCGCGTCCAAATCAATCACGCCCTTGCACTCTGGCCCAACCGCGATCTTGTTCATGTACACGATTGGACCGGGGTTGAACATCGAACCGCGTTCGGAAAGCGCTACGGTCGCAATCGAATTGGCCTTACCCAGAGCCAGCAGGCGGGTACCGTCGATTGGATCGACTGCGATATCCACCTCCGGGCCCTGGCGGGTACCCAATCGTTCCCCGTTGAACAGCATCGGCGCTTCGTCCTTTTCGCCTTCGCCGATCACGATGACCCCGTCGATATCGACCGAATTGAGCACCAGGCGCATGGCATCCACTGCAGCCTGGTCACCCCCCTCCTTGTCGCCTCTGCCCATGTGGCGTCCTGCAGCCAGCGCGGCGGCTTCGGTCACCCGGACCAGATCCAGCGCCAGATTACGGGTCGGCCGTTCGGTCATTTCCAACTCCTAGCTCATCCACGTCACAATGTAGAACCCGATGGTCCCCGCCCACAGCCATGAATCAAACCGATCCAACATGCCACCATGGCCGGATAGCAACCGGCTCGAGTCTTTGACCTGCAGCTCGCGTTTGATCATGCTTACGCCCAGGTCGCCCAACGGACTGATGATCCCGACTGCGCCGCCCAGGATCAGTCCGATACGCGGCGAGATCCCGGTTG
>CAZGCX010000379.1:0-1990 GCA_964524585.1 uncultured Anaerolineaceae bacterium | reverse complement strand
CAGAACTATGGTACGACGTACCACGATCTGAGATCGGTTGAACGAATTGTTCTTGTCGAGATGTCGATTTGGGAGAAGCTCGTTCGACTACCTATAAATAGCGGCAACCAACAACCAACAAGAGGATCTTTCCATGACCGATTCTTCAAATACCGTCCGACTCCAGCGCGTGCTGCGTGCTCCGGCAGAGCGTGTCTACAAGGCCTTTCTCGATCCCGACGCCTTGTGCCGCTGGATGCCTCCGTACGGCTATCTGGGTAAAATCGACCGGATCGACGCAAAAGTGGGCGGCGGCTATCACATGTCCTTTACCAACTTCGGAACGGGACATAGCCATTCCTTTGAAAGCACCTTTCTGGAGTTGGTTCCCGGCGAGCGAATCCGCCTGGCTGACAAGTTCGACGATCCCGGTCTGGCAGCCGACATGACCAAGACCATCACCTTGCGACCGGTGAGTTGCGGTACGGAACTAGAGATCTTGCACGAAGGCCTGCCGGCGGCCATTCCGGCTGAGATGTGTTACCTCGGCTGGCAGGAGTCGCTCACGCAGCTTGCCAAGCTCGTCGAGCAAGAGATTCCAGGTGGAGCGTAACACGGATTCGATACTTGATATACAGGAACAACGAAATGAATAGTTCGAAGAAGCTACGGATCGCTGGTTGGGTGCTCAGCGGGCTGCTTGTCGCCTTTCTCATCTTCGCCAGCGCGATGGGCAAGTTTACCGACTGGGAAGGCAAAGCCGAGATGTTCGATAAGTTGGGCTGGACCGAGGACGTGATGTTCAAAATCGGCGTCGTCGAAGTCGCCATCGCCGTGTTGTTTCTCATTCCTCGAACGGCGTTCGTGGCGGCCGTTCTCATGGCTGCCTATCTGGGAGGCGCCGTGGCCACTCATGTGCGCGTCGGTGAGCCGTTTTATTTCCCAATCATCATCGGCATCATTGCCTGGGTTGCACTTGGCTTGCGAAATTCAATCGTGTTCAAACTAGCGATGGGACAATCTGCAGGTTCGGAGGAATCACAAGATGGCTAACCATTCCTGTTTGCGGGGCGGTTCGGCTGGAGCGGCATTGATTGCCGCCGCATCTGTACACGAGTAGACTGAGGCCATGGCGAGCCCTCCGCAAGTACGGGCATCAGCAGTGAAGCGAGGGAAGGAAGGATATGGCGCTTAAACGGATGGACAACGTCCTCATCGTCGTCGACGATCTCGAAGCTGCCAAGGCGTTCTTTATCGAACTGGGCCTCAAGCTTGAGGGCGAGCAGACCGTCGAAGGGCCCTTGGTCGGGAAGCTGATCGGGCTCAAGGATGTCCGGGCCACCCTCGCGATGATGCGGACTCCTGACGGCCAGGGCATTGAGCTGGACAAGTTCCACACGCCCGACGCGATCCGCTTTGGGCCCGTGAACGCGCCGGTGAACACGCTGGGATTCCGTCGCGTCATGTTCGCCGTCGATGACATCGACGCTGTCGTAGCGCGCATGCGCGCCCACGGGGCCGAGCTCATTGGCGAAATGCAGTACGAGGACACGTACCGGCTAGCCTACATCCGCGGGCCTGAGGGCATCATTGTCGCGCTTGCTGAGCAGCTCAGCTGAGGCGTGCTAGGTGGTAAGCGAGACTTGGATTGGCGCCATCCGTTCTCTGGCGTAAGAAGTCGTTCGAACCGACCGCTCGGCTTCGCCTCCGCGGCTCAACTCCACCGTGAGGCGGCGTCGACAATTCATCTGCATAATGAGGACGTGTCCTGGGTCTCGAAGCGACTGTCGCTTCGGTGCTGAGGTTCCCAGACCGCCTTTGCTTCGACATCCAGCCAAGTCGCGTCGGTTGCATCCGTCGCGAGCACGAAGCATTCGTCCATCGCCACAGCGGTGATTCCGACCGACCGCAATTCTGGGCCGGTGAATTGTGTAGTACTACTGGCGGCCCTAGCAGCCCGTTGGCATCACTTCCGGGCAGAGTCAGACACTGACTTGTCTGGCGCACGGCG
>CAZGCX010000378.1:0-2002 GCA_964524585.1 uncultured Anaerolineaceae bacterium | reverse complement strand
CAATTCCTTCCCGATTCCATCACTGAAAAATCGCTCTTCCAGGAAAAAGCTTCCGATGATGACAAACGGCAACTGAACCACGAAGCGAGAGAGCACCGGCAGCACCGCCACCCGCGCCACTTGATGGTCCCGGATTCTCGATTCGGGCGCGCCGGTAGCGCGGGCCTGAAACACGAAACCTTCGTGCTTTACCTCCGCCATGGTTGCACGCATGATCAGCATCGTTTCGCCAAACGATAGCAGAATCAGAGTCGCCAAAGGAAGCGCCAGATGGTGCAGGATATCCAAACCCTGGACCCAATAACCGCTGGTCAGCCACGGCGCTGCTGCCAGCCCGACCACCAGCAGCAGGCCCGCCACCCGAGTGCGGCCCCGGTACCAGCGTATCGACCGCGTGAGACGGATCAGCACCAGTGCCGCGATGACCGCCAGGCCGAAGGTCAGCAGTACGCCGATCAACATCCGGTCAAAACTGGCGTGAATCCCCACCCACTTGAGCGGGTTGCGCAGCCCATCCGGTGGCACCCATCGTAGTTGCGCGGCGAAGATGCCGGCCATGACGAAGGCCAGCCAGGGGGGAAACGAGGTGTAGAAGGCAGTCCCACCCACAGTGGTAATCAGGTCCACCCAACCGCGTTGTCGCCAGGCGATTCGCTTGCCCAGCCAGACTCCAAGCAAGAAGCCACATATGGTGCCGGGCACGAATAACACCAGCGTGTCCGGCAGTTTCTCTCCCAACAGCTCAGAGACCGGCCGTCCAAAAGCAACCGAAGCCTCACCCAGATCACCGGAGAAGAAGGCCTTCATCCAATCCACAAACCGCTCGAGCAGAGATTGATTGCGCGGGCGCAGGGTCGCCAGGCCGGCTCCGTAACTGCTGGCTCGTTCGACGTCGCTCTCCACGGACGAGCTGGGTTGGGTGGTCGCGGTGGCAGCCGAAACGCTGCCCGATTCAACCTGAACGGCAGGTATCGGCTCGGCGGTGGCAATTGCTTCCGCCGTAGGTTGCACTTCAACCGCCGGAGAGCGAGACTGCTCCACCCGCTTGTCCTCGCCCAGCGCCTCGTCCAACAAGGCCACCATCTCGGGCGACTGTGCCGCATTGCGCAGCGATTCGACGGCCGAGGACGATTGTGATCCGGCAACTGGCCCGGTGGTTTGTCCATCACCTGAAGTGGATCCCCCCGACGTCTCCGAGCTACCACCGCTCGGCCGGCTGGCAAAGATTGCGGCCATGGCCTGGCCCTCAGAGGAAGCAGCATTTGTAGAGGGAAGCGCTTGGAGCAAGGTGAACAGGATGAGTTGGAACAGCAACAGGCTGATCAGCGCCCTGAGCAGCCGGCCAGCAGCAAAGCGAAGAATGCCCTGAGGGAGGAATTCGGCTAGTCTGGCCATGAACTCGAGAGAGGAGCGGCTGGCGCTAGCGCGCCGTGACCGTCACCCAGCGCCATCGTCAACCCACCGGGAAGTTGTTGTCGCACGGCCTGGCAGACACATCGCTTGGCTCAACCCCACGGGGACTTGCCCCGGCTCAGCCCCATACCTGTGCGGGCACGGCTTATGCTCGCAGGGGCTTCGCCCCGGCTCAGTTGCTGGCCGCCTGCGCGGTGGATTCGTATTCGGCCCAATAGTCGCCGGAATGCCGATTGACCACGTAGCAAGCTGCATAGTGGTGATCGCCCTGGCGCTCTTCCAGCGGTGGGTGGTCCTCGTCGAGGCAGACCTGTTCCGAAATCATGCAGCGCTCGTAGAAGCGGCAGCGGGGAATCGGATTGACTGGCTTGCTGATGCCACCCCGGATCGTCACCGGCTCTCGATGGTAGGTCGGATCTGGGATCGGCACGGCCGAAAGCAATGCCCGGGTGTAGGGATGCTTGGGATGATGCAGGACCTCTTCCGTGTCGCCGATTTCCACAATCTTGCCCAGGTACATCACCGCGATCCGATCGCACATGTAGCGTGCCACCGCCAGATCGTGGGTGATGTAGAGATAGCTCACGCC
>CAZGCX010000377.1:0-2025 GCA_964524585.1 uncultured Anaerolineaceae bacterium | reverse complement strand
ATGCGTTGGGTGCGGTTGGCACGGGCATCCTCGTAGCCCGCAGCCTGCGCGACCAGCCCATTCGAGTGGCGCTTGGCGCAAGCCTGGCTGCTGGGGCAGCCAGCAGCGTGCTCCCCCAACTCCTGGCGTCTTTCACCTACATCACCGTCGTGCTCCCGGCCGGCCAGGAGCAGGCGTTCGTTGTGCGCGAAATGTTCGTGAGTTTCTCGCCCGGCCTAGTCGACATCCTGACCTTGGGGTTGGGCTTTGGGATCGGCAACCTGGTCCTGGTGGTCTACAGTGCGCTCTTAGGTGGGCTTGGTTCTGCCTTTGTATTGCTCAGGGGACCATGGCGGCTGGCGCTGGTCAACGGTTTTGCCTGGACCATCGGGTTCGGAATCTTTTCGGAAAACGTTAGCCAAGTCGTGCAGCAAGTATTCGGCCGAGGTCTGGTGCGGATCCTGTTCTCCCAGAAGGCGCTGAACCCGGCTGCGGCAGTGGTGATCTTCGTCGGTGCCTTCGCCGCCGCCTACTTCAGGCTCCACAACACGGTCACCTCACGCTGGAAGGCGCTTCCAATCCCGCAGCAGCGCCGGGGCCGCCGGCTCGGCATTGTGCTGGCGATCGTCGGGCTGCTGGCGCTGCCCTGGGTGGTCGGTGTGTTCTTGAGCCAGGCCCTGTTTATCATCGGCCTATATGTGATGATGGGCCTGGGACTCAACATTGTAGTGGGCTACGCCGGCCTGCTGGACCTGGGATACGTGGCATTCTTCGCCTTCGGAGCCTACGTTATGGGGGTATTGACCTCCACCGGACCACTTGGTGTCAGCGACCTGAACTTCTGGTTGGCGCTGCCGATCTGCATGGCGGCCGGCGTGCTGTGGGGCTTGCTGCTCGGCTTCCCGGTGCTCAGGATGCGCGGCGACTACCTGGCGATCGTGACGTTGGGATTTGGGGAGATCATCCGAATTCTGGCGACCTCCGACTGGCTGGCCCCGTTCGAGGGAGGGCCGCAAGGTGTGCTCCACATACCGAATCCAGTCTTCTTCGGCATCGAAATGAACAGTCCTCAAACCATGTACTACCTGGTGATCCTCGGATCGTTGCTGGCAATCTTTGTGACGATCCGACTGCGCGACTCCCGGCTGGGCCGGCAGTGGATGGCGATGAGAGAGGACGAGGATGTGGCGGAGGCAATGGGAATCAATTTGGTCTCGACTAAACTGCTGGCTTTTGCCATCGGCGCCGCCTTTTCGGCGATGGCCGGCGGAATCTTCGCTGCCCGCCTCAGCAACATCTTTCCCCACAGCTTCAACCTGCTGATTTCGATCAATGCCCTTTCGCTCATTATCGTCGGCGGACTAGGCAGCATTCCCGGCGTGATCGTTGGAGCGATCGTGCTGGTCGGCATGCCGGAGCTATTGCGCGAATTCACCGAATACCGGCTGTTGATGTACGGCATCCTGCTGATCCTGGTGATGCTGCTCAAGCCAGAGGGATTCCTGCCGGAAGCCGTGCGTAAGCGCGAGCTGCGGCGCGGCGAGCAACCACCGGACGAATTGCCGGCAGCGGCCGGGGGGCAGGACTAGGGCCGTGACCGCGCTACTTACCGCCCGAAACGTCACCAAGCGTTTTGGCGGGTTGGAAGCCGTTAAAGACTTCGACGTCGAAATCCGACAAGGCGCCATCGACAGCATCATTGGACCCAACGGCGCCGGAAAAACCACTTTCTTCAACTGTGTGACCGGCTTCTACCAGACCGATCAGGGCACGATCGAGTTTGACGGGCACTTCATTCAGGGCATGTCGACCGATCGAATCACTCGCTTCGGAATCTCGCGCACCTATCAAAATATCCGCCTGTTCTCCAACATGACTGCTATCGAGAACATCCTGGTCGGCATGCATCCGCGGTTGAAGACCAGTTGGGTTGAGGCGCTGGTACGTGACCCGCGCTTCTTGCACGAGGAGCAACAAGCGCTGGAAAAGGCCACCGAGGTGATCAAGTTCGTGGGCTTGCAGGGGATGGGCGACCAGATCTCCCGC
>CAZGCX010000376.1:0-2036 GCA_964524585.1 uncultured Anaerolineaceae bacterium | reverse complement strand
TCAACGGTCAGACCTATTACAGCGGGAACGATCACTCTTCGCCGACTTCCTCCGGCAGTTGGGAGCGCATTCGTCACGGCCATGATGAGACCTGGTACGTCGACTTCGATCACGAGCCCCAGGATGGGATCTATGGGTTCTTCGGACTTACGCTCAAATTCACTGTACCGGCGTACGGCGGGAGCTGCACCCTGACCGATAGCCTCTCCAAACCGGTTCCGCCAGGCGAGGCGCCGACCACTGTGCCCAGCAGCACTCCCTTGCCGGCCACACCGGTGCCGACCAACACCTCGGCGCCCAGTCCTACCCCCCAACCCAGCGAGACCCCGGCGGCGACCAACACTCTGGAATCGACCGCCACTCCAATTCAGACCGATACGCCAGAGCCGACCGCCAGCTAGACTCAGTTCTTGTGGTTGCGCCGCAAGCAGGGGCTACCCGACAATTCCGAGTTGGCCGCCTACCGGACCCTTGGGTCATCAACGTCTAGGCCGGGCGGGTATAATCCTGGTGATCCTCCCACTCTCGCCGTGGGAGTTTCTTGTGTGTAGCCCATGTTAGACAAACTTGCCGGAATTGAGGCGCGCTACCTGGCCATCGAAAGGGAGATGGCCGAGTTCGCTGAGGACTATCAGCGAATCGCCGAGCTTCGCAAAGAGTACGTTGAGCTGGAGCCGATCGTGACTGCCTACCGATCCTTGGCCGAGCTCAACGAGCAGCTTCGGCAGGCCGAGTCGCTGCGCGATGGGGACGATCCGGAGATGGCCGAGCTGGCCAGTGAGGAAGTTGAGCAGATCACCCCGCGGCTGGAGCAACTGCAGAGCGAACTCAAGGAAATGCTGATCCCGCGCGATCCGCGTGACCGGCGGAACGTAATCGTGGAGATACGGGCCGGTACCGGGGGAGATGAGGCAGGATTGTTCGCCGCCGACTTGTTTCGCATGTACAGTCGATACGCCGAAGCCCGCAAATGGAAGGTAGAAGTGCTGTCGCAAAGCGAGACCGGCGTCGGCGGATTCAAGGAAATCGTCTTTCTGGTCAAGGGCCAGGCTGCCTACTCGCGGCTGAAGTTCGAATCGGGCGTCCATCGAGTGCAAAGAGTGCCGCAGACTGAGTCGCAGGGCCGGATCCACACCTCTACAGCAACCGTCGCAGTGCTGGCCGAGGCGGACGAGGTCGAGATCAAGATCCCCGAGAAGGACCTTCAGGTCGACACCTTTCGGTCCGCCGGAGCGGGGGGCCAGAACGTACAGAAGAACGAAACCGCAATCCGGATCAAGCACCTGCCAACCGGGATTGTGGTGCAATGCCAGGACGAACGCTCGCAACTTCAGAACAAGCAGCGTGCCATGAACATCCTGCGAGCCCGCCTGTACGAGCTGGCGCTGAGCGAGCAGCAGGCGGAGCAAGATGCGGCCCGCAAGGCTCAGGTTGGGACCGGGGAGCGCTCAGAGAAGATTCGTACCTACAACTTCCCGCAATCGAGGGTGACAGACCATCGGATCAATTTCACCTCCCACAACCTCTCAGCGGTGCTCGATGGGAACCTGGATGAATTCATCGAGGAGCTCGGTGCACGCGATGCGGCAGAAAAGCTGCAGGGCGTCGGGCCGTGATGTCCAAGGCGCTGCCCGAATCGCAGCCGGGATCGATAGATCGAACCACGGTGGGTGAATTCGGTCTTGATCTGGATTGCAGCACTGCCGGCTTGACGGTCGGCGAGGTGCTGCTTGGCGCCCGGCGCATGCTGGGCAGTGAGACCAGCCTGAGTGCGCAGGTGCTGCTTTCCCGGTTGCTAGGACGCAACCGCAGCTGGCTACTGGCGCATTCCGAGTTCGAGTTGACGGCCCATCAGCGTCAGGCATTTCGGCAATCGGTCGATCGGCTGGCTGCGGGCGAACCACTTCCCTACCTGCTTGGGGAGTGGGAGTTCTACGGACGGAAGTTCGACGTGGGCGAGTCGGTGCTGATCCCGCGGCCGGAGACCGAGCTCATGATGGAGCGGGCGCTCCAGCTCGGAACACGAGCGCGGAGGA
>CAZGCX010000375.1:568-2054 GCA_964524585.1 uncultured Anaerolineaceae bacterium | reverse complement strand
GCGGGAGGCTTCGTACGCCGTCTCCTCAGAATCGTCGAACAGCTTGCCAAGCAGGTCAGATGCGGGGCTATTTGAGCGTTGCGTCACATGACCCCCTCTAAGCTGCCGGACCGCGCTGGCGCCTGCGGCCTGCGGCCCACGACTTCGAATCAAGCATTAGTACCCGGGATTGACGGCGTGTAACGACTATAGCCCCCCTTCACTTATGACAACCTTACAGTCGCCTTGCAGAGCCGAATGCACCGGGCGGGCGCAGTGATTGACAGTGCCTGGGAACCGGGGTAGAAAGACCACCTGCCCCGGCTTCGGAGGAAGAGATGCTGCGCTTTGTCTCACGCGTGCTGATCGGTGTCGTGATTATTGTGGCGGTGGTCGGCATCGCGTTGGCCGCCGCTCGATTCATTGTGGTGCCCCGCAACTTCCCCAAGGTCGACGGTTCGATCCAACTGCCTGGCTTGGACGGGACGGTCGAGGTATACCGGGACAGTCTCGGGATTCCACACCTCTACGGCTCAAGCGAACATGACCTGCTGATGGCGCAGGGTTTCGTTGAGGCCCAGGACCGCTTCTGGCAGATGGAATTCCAGCGGCGGATCGGCAGCGGCCGCCTATCGGAGGTGCTGGGCGAGGCCACCCTGGAGACCGACCGATTCATCCGCACCGTGGGCTGGGCGCGCACCGCCGCCCAGGAGTCAGAGCTGTTGAATGAGCAAGATCGCCAACTGCTGGAAGCCTATGCTTCCGGCGTGAATGCCTATCTGGAGCGGCGCCGCGGGCCTAAGGGACTGGAGTTCACCGTTCTCGGACTTACCGGTGTGAAGATCGAACCGGAGCCGTGGACGCCGTTGAACTCGCTGACCTGGGCCAAGGTCATGGCTTGGGACCTGGGTGGATCACGCACCGTCGAGCTGACCCGGGCTCAAATCGCCGACAAGCTCGGGGAGGGGGCGATCCCAGTGCTGATGCCGCCCTACGATCCAAGCTATCCCACCATCGTCACCGCTGCGGCCTCCAGCGCCAGCCTGGATTCGGTCCCAGCCGCCGCCTTCGGCAAGCTGCTCGGTGGCGAGGCCAGCGGCCTCGGCAGCAACAGCTGGGTGGTCGCGGGCGACCACACCGCCACCGGCGCGCCGCTGCTGGCCAACGACCCGCACCTAGGGATTCAGATGCCTTCGGTGTGGTACGAGATCGGGCTGCACTGCCAGCCGATCGGGCCCGATTGCGCGATCGACGTGGTCGGCGCCTCGCTGGTGGGGACCCCGGGAGTGGTCATCGGGCATAACCAGCGCATCGCCTGGGGCTTCACCAACCTCGGGCCAGACGTAGTCGACTTCTTCATCGAACAGCAGAATCCGGACAACCCCAACCAGTACGACTACCAGGGTGAATGGCAGGAGATGCAGCTGGTGCGCGAGGAGATCCAAGTGGCCGGACGGGATGAACCAGAGGTGGTCAACGTCCGCATCACCCGCCATGGCCCGATCAT
>CAZGCX010000375.1:0-558 GCA_964524585.1 uncultured Anaerolineaceae bacterium | reverse complement strand
ATGTGATTGGCGGGCCGCAGGACTCGTGGGCATTTGGGTGGCAACCGCTGGCGATGTCGTGGACCGCGCTCCAGCCCGGAACGATTTTCAAATCGATCCTGATGCTGGACCGAGCCGGCAATTGGGACGAGTTCCGCCAGGCGATGAGCTACTTCGACGTGCCCAGTCAGAACGCGATCTACGCCGACGTAGACGGCAATATTGGCTACCAGGCGCCAGGCCGGATTCCGATCCGGGCTTCGGGGGATGGCTCGTTGCCGGTGCCTGGTTGGACTGGCGAGTACGAATGGACCGGCACCATTCCCTTTGAGGAGCTGCCGTACGCCTTCAACCCGCCGGAAGGCTACATTGTGGCTGCCAACAACGCGGTGGTCGGCTCAGATTACCCGTATTTCCTCTCGATGGATTGGGACGAGGGCTACCGGGCACGCCGGATCGTAGAGCTGATTCAGGCCGACGATTCGATCTCGATGGTGGACATGCAGGCCATTCAGAACGACCTCAGCCCGCTCTACGCGCAGGACATCCTGCACCACGTCTTGGCGCTTTCGGTCAGCG
>CAZGCX010000374.1:0-2059 GCA_964524585.1 uncultured Anaerolineaceae bacterium | reverse complement strand
GGGGAACTTTGATGCACGCACGCATGCTGGCTAGGCTGGCGCTGTTCGCAGCCCTCGGCTTGGCGCCGCTCGGTGCATCCGCTGAGGATGCGAAGAAGGCTTCGCCGCCCAACCCTGTGGGGGCCGCAGCTGGCAACTGGACTCAGAGCGTCACGCGTGAGGCCGCCATCTCCGGCGAAGAATTCGACAAGAAACAAATTGAGCTCATACAGAAAGTCAGCGCCTATTTCACTCAGATCAGCGAGCTCCAAGGGGGGTTCGTCCAGACAAGCGCCGACAACAAGCGATTGCGCGGCAAGTTCTTCGTAAAGAAACCCGGAAGAATCCGCTTCGATTACAACAAGCCGAGCAGATTGTTGATTCTCTCCGATGGGCAATACCTAATAATACAGGACCATGATCTGAAAACGGACGACCGCATCTCGCTCGACAACACGCCGTTTCGGGTCTTGCTCGCCTCGGATGTGGACCTGATCCGCGATGCCCACATCATCTCGGTCCAGGATGTGGACGACGTGATCGTGCTGGCCTTGAGGGACAAGAGCCCGGACACGCCCGGCAGCATCAAGCTGTTCCTGGCCAAGAAGCCCAACCTGGAGCTCAAGGAGTGGATTACAACGGACGCCCAAGGTCTTGAAACGCGTGTGGAATTGACCGACCTGAGCAAGGCCGAGAACCTCGACCCGGCCCTCTTCAGGCCTCCGCCGATCAGCGTGCAAAGGCTCCAGTAGTCGGTCGCTATACAGCTAGGGCGTGTCTGTTCGGACTCAAGCAACCTCAAATTTGGGGAAAACTGAAACAATCTGTAACAATTTCGTGAGCGATGTACGTCTCCCCTTTGAAACGGCCCCTACAAGTATTATGTGGTGGTTACAGCGGGTGATGTCGCTCTTCATCGGTAGTGCCCCCCGTCTAGCCGAAAGACATCGCCTGCGGTGTCGGATTCCCTCCCGACACCATGCGCATGACGCGCTTCTTACGCCCAACTCCTCCCCCGGAGTTGGGCGTTTTTCTTTGTGGAGGCGGGACTTAGCTTAGGACGCGCGTGCAATCCGGGGCAGATCGGCAGCCTCCGGTTCCTCGACCGAGCCGGACCCGCATGCTGCCAAGGCGCCGTCGATCTGGCGCAGCTCCTCCTGCACGCGGCGCAGGCGGGCGGTTATGCGCTCCCTGAAATGCTCAGCCAGAGAAGAATCGTCGAGCATCTGTGCGTGTAGGGCCGCGCGCGTAATCTTGAGGCATAACACACGGTCCTGCGCCACGATCGTCGAGCCGTATTCGTGCTCGATCAGCATAGCCATCTCGCCGATCAGCGAGCCGGGTGCGACGGGTTCCGGGGTTGCCGACACCTCCGGCCCCTCGATGCAGATCGCCTGGCCGGCGACGATCAGGAATGCCCCGTCGCCGGGCTGGCCGGCCTGGGTGATGACCTGATTGGGCCGAAAAGACAGTTTTTCCGCTTGGCGCGATATCTCGGTGATTTGCAGCGGCTTCAGCCCCGCAAACAGCGGCACTCGCAGCAGCGGTGCGACGACTTTGTCGATGGCCATGGAGGTGTGAAATCCTGAGCGAGCGTATAACCAACCTGTGGTGTGATTCGCTCGGCCAGGTCCAGGCCCGTCGGGCAAAGTCTGGGCGGACTATGGCTTCAGGGCACCAGCTTGTAGCCGCCGGTCTCGGTGACCAGCAGCTCGGCATTGGATGGGTCCTTCTCGATCTTCTGCCGTAGGCGGTAGATGTGGGTCTCGAGCGTATGCGTGGTTACGCCCGAATTGTAGCCCCAGACCTCCTGCAGCAGCACGTCGCGCGTCACCACCTTCTCGCCCGCACGATAGAGGTACTTGAGGATCGAGGTTTCCTTCTCGGTCAGCCGGATCTTGGAGCCCTTCTCGTCGATGAGCATCTTCGAGGCCGGCTTGAAGGAATAGTGGCCAATGGCGAAAACCGCGTCCTCGCTCTGCTCGTGCTGTCTGAGCTGGGCGCGAATGCGCGCCCGCAGCACGGCGAATTTGAACGGCTTGGTGATGGAGTCGTTGGCGCCGGAATCCAGGCCCAGGAT
>CAZGCX010000373.1:0-2078 GCA_964524585.1 uncultured Anaerolineaceae bacterium | reverse complement strand
AAGGGAACGCCGACAACCATGGAAGCAGCTGCGATTAGGGCTCAGGATCTACACAAGGCATACGGGGGGAACGAGGTGCTCAAGGGGATCTCGTTCCGGGTGGAGGAGAGCGAAGTGCTGGTGTTGATCGGCCCGAGCGGGACCGGCAAGAGCACCTTGCTGCGCTGCCTCAATCTCCTCACCCGCCCTGATCAGGGCCGCATTTGGCTGGACCAGGATGAGATCACCCTCCCCGGTCAGGATGAGAACCAGGTTCGTCAGCGGATTGGCATGGTGTTTCAGGAGTTCAATCTCTTCAATCACCTCACTGCGTTGCGCAACGTTTCCATTGGACTGAGCAAGGTGCGAGGCCTGCCGGAACCCGAGGCTCGCGAGAAGGCCCGCTGGGAGCTCGAGCGGGTGGGCCTGGCGGACAAGGGGGACCATTATCCGTCCCAGCTTTCCGGCGGGCAGAAACAGAGGGTGGCGATCGCCCGGGCGCTGGCGCTAGATCCACGGGTGATGCTATTCGACGAACCGACCTCTGCGCTCGACCCGGAGCTTATCGGCGAGGTGCTTGAGGTCATGAAGAAACTGGCCACCGAGGGCATGACAATGATCGCCGTCACCCACGAAATGGGCTTCGCCCGCGAGGTTGCCGATCGGATCATTTTCATGGAGCGCGGCACGATCGTTGAGGAAGGCGCGCCGCGCCAGATATTCTACGAGGCGACCCACCACCGAACCCGGGAATTCTTGGGCAAGATCACGGCGCTGTATGGGCACGACGCCAAATAGCTGCCTGCTGGGTGCACTCCCGCTCCGTATGGTCGATCGAGCATGCGCCGGGCCAACCAGAGGTGCCGGTGGATGATCTGATCCTGCTTTTCGAGCGCTATGGATCCGCCTTCCTTGAAGGCGGCGCCATCACGATCAAGATCACACTGATTGGATTAGCTCTTGGGGCGGCCCTCGGGTTGCCGACTGCTCTGCTGAGGGTATACGGGAAAGGACTCCCAAGGAGGATTGCCATCGGCTACATCGAAATCTTCCGGGGGACGCCCCTTCTGGTGCAGCTCTTTGTCATCTACTATGGCCTGCCAGACTTCGGCCTCACCCTCTCGCAACTGCTTGCGGCCTACCTGGCAGTCGGCCTCAACAGTGCCGCCTACCAGGCTGAGTACTTCCGCAGCGCGATCCAGGCGATCGGCCAGGGCCAGTTGATGGCGGCTAGAGCGGTCGGGATGAGTCAATTCAAAGCCATTCGCCACATTGTTCTGCCCCAGGCGCTTCGCCTGGTGATTCCTGCCTGGTCAAACGAGGTCATTAGCGTGCTCAAAGCAACTGCGGTTGTGTTCGTCATCGCGGTACCCGACCTCATGACCAAGGCTAAGATGCTCGCCGCCCGCTTCTTCGATCCGATTCAGGCCTACTCTGCGGTCGCCGTCGCGTACCTGTTGCTATTCGCCGCCGTCAGCGTACTCATGTTCGGATTGGAGCGCTGGCTGGCCGTTCCAGGACTAGGGGTGCGTGCCGAGCGGCATTAGAGTCTCGCCACGGGCGGGAATTCACCGAAGGTCAGTCCGAGATTGAAAGGAGAGATGCATGTCCCAATCCGAGCAACCGCTTCTAAGCAGCGATCAACTAGAGCTGTTGCGGAGTATCGATTCGGCGACCATCGCCAACGCCATCGAGCACTTCAAGGTCCGAGATCAAACCGAGGGGTTCTCTTCGATGGAATTGCGCTGCCTATTCGCTGAGCTGCCATCGGTGGTTGGGTACGCCGTGACATATACCGATGACAGTACGACCCCTTACCGTGACGGTCGGGAGAGCAAAGATCGTGAGCTGTATGAGGCGATCCAAGCAGCTCCCAAGCCGGCCATCGTTGTCGCTAAGGACGTCGGTCCTGACCGTATGCGCAGCAACCACTTTGGCGATGTGATGGCAACCACCTTCCAACGCATTGGTGTGGTGGCGGCGGTGACCGACGGTGGAGTGCGTGACCTGGCTGGAGTGCGAGAGCGGGCTCCGGGTTTCCAAATGTTTGCGCCGGGTTCGGTGGTCTCGCACGGAGTCCCGGTGGTGGTGGAAGTGGG
>CAZGCX010000372.1:0-2079 GCA_964524585.1 uncultured Anaerolineaceae bacterium | reverse complement strand
CTGACGGTCAACAAGCGAACTCGCACCGGGCGGCGGGCAAAGGCGGTTCGGCGAGAGGGCCTGCTGCCCGGCGTGCTGTATGGAGCCGGATTAGATGCGGTTCCGATTGAAATGAACGCGCGGGAGGCCGGCCGGTTGCTGGATCGTGCGAGCCGCTCAACCCTGATCGAGCTCAGCATGGACGGGCAGTCGCATACGGTTCTGGTGCGCGATACCCAAAGGGATGTCATCCGGCGCGACTACCTGCACGTGGATTTCCTGAACGTCGCCATGGACGTGCGCATCCGTGCGGAGGTGCCGATTGAGCTCGTGGGCACTGCCCCGGCCGAGAAAGAGACCGGCGCGGTGCTGGTAACCGGCGTCACGACCATCGAAGTCGAAGCCCTGCCGGCGGACCTGATGGACCGAATCACGGTCGACCTGGGCTCGCTGGCCAAGATCGACGACTCGATCACAGTTGCCGATCTTTACGTCGGCGACAGCGTCGAACTGTTAACGGACCCGGACGAGCTCGTGGCGCGGGTGATCTACCAGGCCGAAGAGATCATCGAAGAGCCAGAGCTGGAAGAGGTGGCCGAGGAACTGGCCGAGGGTGAGGAAGTGGAAGCCGAGGAAGGTGAGGCTGAGGCAGAGCCGGAAGAGTCCGAGCAGGACTAGTCGGTCAGCAGCTCCAGCAGACTCATCGTGATCCGGGCGGTCACCCCCCAAATGACCTCCTGATCATACGGTTTGAAGTGATAGACCGGGATCTTGGGTCCCGGGACCATTGGCTGGCGGTATTCGATGTCCAAGTTGGACGGATCCGCCAGCCATTTGATTGGAACACCGAAGCAACGAGCGACCTCCGCCGGATTTGTTGTGAGCGAATAGGGCCAGGGCAAGACGCCCACAACCGGGGTTACAACGAACTGGGTCACCGTCAGCAGGGGGTTCAATTCACCCAGGATCTGAACGTCGGCTGCGCCGAGCCCGATCTCTTCCTCCGACTCCCTTAGCGCCGCCTGGACCGCAGTTTCCCCCAATTCGTGCCGTCCACCGGGAAACGATACCTGTCCCCGGTGGACATCTACGGCGTCGGTCCGCCGGGT
The DNA here is from genome assembly GCA_964524585.1 of uncultured Anaerolineaceae bacterium. Lineage (GTDB taxonomy): Bacteria > Chloroflexota > Anaerolineae > Anaerolineales > E44-bin32 > JADFRG01. Next base: position 991 of record CAZGCX010000372.1, on the reverse strand, counting down.
GTACAGCAGCCGCCATTCACCATCCAATTGGTGTAGCGGGACCAACACCGCCGCCGGGGCCGCTTCCCACTCACTCTCGATCTGGTGGTCGAGCGCCGCCAGCCGGGTGCGGAGCTGGCCAACCAGGCCATCACTCACCGGTGGAAAGGACGCTTCCGCAGTATTCACAGAGTGCTCGGTCGGAGCCGATCCACTCAAGTTCCTGCGGGCGGACCGGGGCGCCACAGTGCGGGCAGCTCGCTGGCAGCCTGGCGGCCGGTGCCGGAGAGCGAGCGGCTCCGGCCTCCGCCTCCCCGCCGTGTTCAGCGACACCCTGCGCCTGGTTCGCACGGCGGAGCCGCCGAATGAATCGTCTCGCCGGCCGAGGCAGGCGGCGCCCGGGTCTGCCGAATCGTCGTCTTCGAAACATCGCGCTCCTAGTCCTGAATTGCTCTGGTGAACACCAGGTAGCCGGTGTGGGCGACCATCCGATCGGTCGGACGCAGCCGTTCGCCGTTAGTCTTGTAAAAGCGAAGCATCAGTTCGCACACCTCGGTCAAGCCGAATGGCAGCCGGTCGAGCGCCAACAACAACCTGCTCACCTGATTGGTGGTCGGCAGCACGGCACCCAGCGTACCACCCTCCGACAGCGCCTGATGCGCCTGCAGCAGATAGTTCTCTGTTTGCGGCAGATCGAGGAACAGTGAATCGACCCCCCGTTGCTCAAAACCATCCTGGATGTCCTGTAAATGAAACTCGACCCGATCCGCCAGTCCGATCCGCTGCAGGTTGCGTTGGGCAAGTTCCTGCATGTCCGCCCGCCGGTCGTACGAGTAGACCTTCCCGCTGGGGCCAACCGCCCAGGCGAGCGCGCTGGTCAGTGCGCCCGAGCCTGTGCCGGCCTCGATGACGGTGCTGCCAGGGCCCACGGACAGGCGCAGCAGGATGTATCCGATGTCTTTGGGGAAAACGATCTGCGATTGGCGTTTGGTGTGCAGCAGTACGTCGCGCA
>CAZGCX010000371.1:0-2083 GCA_964524585.1 uncultured Anaerolineaceae bacterium | reverse complement strand
GTGGCTCTGATTAGGTAGCCAAATCAGCCCAGCCGTCGAAGAGATGTGCGATGAAAAGAGCCTACATTGTAGTCGGCCTGATCACTTTGAACACCCTCCTGCTGTTCGCCGCGGTCAATCTGGTCGCCGCCGCCATACTTCCGACAGGGGAGCGGGCATCTGCTCACGCCTCAAAGTCCTGGCTCATCGAGAAGTATGGCTTCGACCTTCTGAAGAAGAACTATCCGGGCTGGGATGATAAGGACCTGCGCGTGCTGCTGACGGAGACGAGCAACTGGCTCTTTGAATACGAGCCTTACACTCAGTTCCGGCAGCGGCCACGATACGACACGTACATAACAATACATCCAGCCGGGTTCCGCGCGTCGCCCAACCGGAACCCCTGGCCGCCCAACGATTCAGGCAAAAACGTTTTCGTGTTCGGCGGCTCGACTACAATGGGTGCCGGCGTCCCCGACAAGAGCACCATCCCTGTGCAACTTCAGGCTTACATGAACCGCATGTGCACCGGTGTGGTCCACGTCTACAATTTTGGGCGTGGGTTCTACTACAGCACGCAGGAGCGCATCCTCTTCGAAAAACTAGCTCTGGCGGGTTTCGTGCCTGACCTGGCAATATTCATTGATGGGTTGAACGATTTCTACTACCCAACCGACGCGCCAGAATTCACCAAGAGATTCAACGATTTCATGGAAGATCAAAATCGGGGTCTCGTTCCACGATCAGCAGCTCGCGAGGATTTCGGACAAGCGGTCAGCAGTCTGCTGGCGGCGCTGCCGGCGTACAGGCTTTGGCTCCGAGCTGGGTGGTCTCTCATCCCATCGGGCGCTGCCGCAGAATTCCACGCCAGCGCCACTTACGATGATGAGTCCAAGACGGTTATCCAGAGGTGGCGAACTAATCAGCGAATTACGCGTGCGGTCGCAGCCGCCTTCAACACGCGGGTGTTGTTCGTTTGGCAGCCAGTTCCAACCTATGGCTACGACCTGGACAATATGACGCTCAAAATCGCCGGAAAACTAGACTTTGGAAACCATGCTCGATCGGGCTCAGGTTACCGGCAGGTTGCCAAGCTGTATGCCGAGGGCAGCCTGGGTGACGACTTTCTGTGGCTCGCGGACATGCAGAGCGGGGAAAAGCGGAACCTATACGTCGACGCCGTCCACTATGACGAAGCCTTTTCAGGAAAGATTGCCGGGGCGATTTCCGAGCGCCTGATGAGGCAGCGCCTGGTTCGCTGTTCTCCTTGAATCCGGCGTCTGGGATCAGGCACCGTCAGCTGAATGCTGGGTGCCCGGTGGTTGTGCCCCGGCGTCTGTCAGCCATCATCCGGTCCGCACCAAATCAAACCAGTTGAAGTCCGCGTTGTGGAAGTCGAATGCGAGCACAACCTCGAAGGCGGCCGGAGCGAGGCGTTGCAGCAGCTTGGGCAAGTCATACCATTCCACCCACGGTGTGTTCGGCCCATCGGTCCGCGTGCCCCATTGACTGAATGGTAGGCTTCCCTCGCGCTCCCACCTGGCCTTGGGATAGGCCAGCTCGATCCAGCGCCCGCCAACCGCCAGATGCTCCAGCAGGGCTGCTGCCTCCCGCTGCATCACCGTGAACGGTGCGTTGATCATCGACCCTTGGCACCAGACGACGTCATAGTCTCGCGGCAATGGGTCCAGAGCCGAGAGGTCGTCGAGATAGCAGAATTGAGCGTTGGTAATCCTCAATAGCGCGCATAGGCGCTCAAGTATCTCCAAGTTGGTGTGGACAATGTCGACAAAGGTGAGCTGGGCACCAGCTTCAGCGAACGTGGTGCCATCGATGCCCAAGCCGCTGCCTACGTCCATCACGCGCTTGCCGCGCAAGACGTCTGCGTAGAGCGTATGATACCATCCGCGGACGCTGAAGTTCGGTCCGACGGTAGCTGTCTGCCGGATCCGCTGCCACCGGGACAAGAGCTCATCGTCGGGGAGGCTGGCGAATTCGATCGTGGATAGCCGTTCATCCCCGGCGGGAACCTCGCTCCATTTCTTGCGCAGCACTGCGAAAGGGTCGCGCTCAAACACAGCCACGGCCGCGCCCTCGGTGTCCG
>CAZGCX010000370.1:0-2091 GCA_964524585.1 uncultured Anaerolineaceae bacterium | reverse complement strand
CGGGCTCGCGTTCCAGCGATGATTTACAGCCTGTTCGACTATTCCGCAAGCCACAGCCGTCGCGCACGCTCCGGGCAGCTGAAGCACATGTCTGGATTGTCCAGCTTAACCGGCTGGAGGACCAGTTGGGCAAACTAGCGACCACGCTGAGTGCTGGAGAGCAGCTTCGAGCGTCCAGCATGAAGATCGCTGTGGCGAGAAGAAACTTCGTGCTGTCCCGCGGATTACTCCGCACCATCCTGAGCTACTACACCAGCCTGCAGCCATCGGACGTGCCACTTGGCAAAGGCCGATACGGCAAACCGTGGTTGGCAGGGTACGGTCGAGCTCGAGGCCCATATTTCAACCTTGCCCACGCTGCAGATCTTTGCGCGATTGCCATCGCAGCCGTGGGTGAGATCGGCATCGACATTGAGCGTCCTCGGACAGACATCGAAATTGAAAGTGTGGCACGCAGGGTGCTGTCAGCGGGCGAACTGGATCAGCTCCTTGCGGCTCGGGAAGATCAGAGGCTTCGAATCTTCTACACCAACTGGACTCGCAAAGAGGCCTGTGTCAAGGCGGTAGGGATGGGGTTGGCATTACCGCTCCGAGAGATCGACTTCTGCAGGTGGGGGGCGGACGATTTGACACCTCGCACGGTTGCAGTGCCGGGATTCGGCAGGCTCTGGATCCACGACTTTGAACCTGCCGCCGGCTATGTCGGGGCTGTCTCGACGAAGTGGGGTCCGATGGATATCTCGTACTTCTGGCTGGACGTCTAATGGCGGTGGACCAGGACAATGCCCTGATGAGCATGTTCTACGCCCAGACTCGCGTCGGGATCACTGAGCAACTCAAAGAACTCCTGAGCCATCGCGAGCTAGCCTGGACCTGGATGCTGCGGGAAATCAAGATCCGCTATAAGCAGACCCTACTGGGTGGAGCGTGGGCCATCTTCCAACCACTGGCGCTGATGCTGATGTTCACCCTCATCTTCTCGCACTTTGTGAAAATCGAGACCGGTGACGTCCCGTACCCGCTGTTTTCGTACGCGGCGGTGCTCCCCTGGACGTTTCTATATACATCGATAACGTTCGGCACATCCAGCCTGCTTAACAACATCGCAGTAGTCACCAAGACTTACTTCCCGCGCGAAGTACTACCGATTGCCTCCATTGGGGCGGCGTTTCTGGATTTCTTGGTTGCGTCCAGTGTGTTCTTCCTGTTGTTGTTTTCCTATCGAATTCCGATTTCCGGAAACATTGTGTGGCTGCCGATCTTGGTTGCCCTTCAAGTTTTGCTGACTCTGGGCATCACCTTTGTAACTTCCTCGCTCTCTGTTTACTTCCGCGATGTCCGCTTTTTGGTCCCGCTAGGGTTGCAGCTGTGGTTCTATGCCACACCGGTCATCTATCCATTGAACCTGGTACCCGACCGTTTGCGGGGGATCTATATGCTCAATCCGATGGCCAGCATTGTCAGTTCTTATCGTCGGGTGCTGCTCGAAGGCCAGCATCCTGATCTCGCATCGCTGGCCGTTACGTTCGTCAGTGTCATGGTTGTGCTGGCGATCGGTTACTTCAGCTTCAAGCGACTGGAAGAGTCGTTCGCCGACGTCATCTGATCCAACGATGCAACACGCCATAACCTTCGATTCGGTCTCAAAGCAGTATCGCCTCGGCGCGGGACAAACCAGCCTGCGCGAAGCTTTGACTTCCAGAATGCGAAGGCTCTTGCCAACGGCCAGTCCCTCTTCCACAAATGGAACGATGCTTTGGGCGCTACGTGACGTGAGTTTCGCCGTGCCGCAGGGACATGCGTTGGGACTGATTGGCCCCAATGGCGCAGGCAAAACCACCATCTTGAAGGTGCTTTCACGGATTACTCGGCCCACTTCCGGAGGCTTCGGAGTTATGGGCCGACTCTCTGCGCTTATTGAGTTGGGGGCTGGATTTCATCCCGACCTCACTGGCAGAGAGAACATCTATCTAAACGCGGGCATCATGGGCCTCTCGCGACGGGATGTGGATCGATCGCTTGGCCGGATTGTCGATTTCTCCGGTCTCGCAGATTTCATCGATACCCCAGTCAAACGTTATTCATCCGGCA
>CAZGCX010000369.1:0-2091 GCA_964524585.1 uncultured Anaerolineaceae bacterium | reverse complement strand
ACTCAGACGAGCGCGGCTTCTTCATGGAGACATTCCGTACAAGCCTGTTTGCCGAGAACGGCATCACGCAACCGTTCGTGCAAGACAACCACTCTCATTCGAAGCAAGGCACGTTGCGCGGGCTGCACTACCAAGTTCGCCAGCCACAGGGAAAACTCGTCCGCGCCATTGCTGGAGAGGTATTCGATGTCGCAGTCGATCTCCGAAGGGGCTCTCGAAGTTTTGGAGACTGGGTGGGGGTCGAGCTATCGGCCGCTAACAGACTGCTGGTCTGGATTCCGCCTGGCTTTGCCCATGGCTTCTACGTCCTCAGTAATCATGCGGACGTACTCTACAAGACCACGGCGTACTACGCTCCTGAGTGGGACCGCACCCTCCTGTGGAACGATCCTGACTTGGATATCGATTGGCCATTGATCGACAATGCGCCCCCGCAGCTATCCACCAAGGATGCCCAAGGCCAGAGAATCGGGGAGGCTGAGGCATATGAGTGATCCGGCAGGACTGGGACTAGGTCTTTGAAGCGCCTGCTCGTGACCGGGGGCGCCGGCTTCATTGGCTCCAACTTCGTGCGACATGTGCTAGCCAGCGACGAGGATATCTATCTCGTGAACCTCGACCTCTTGACCTATGCAGGGAGCCTTGACAACCTCAATGACTTGCCGCATCCGGAGCGACACACCTTCGTTAAGGGCGACATTTGCGATCGCGAGCTCATACTGAACCTGCTGCGCAAGCATCACATTGATACGATCGTTCATTTCGCCGCGGAAACACACGTGGATCGTTCGATTCTTGGGCCGGCCCAGTTTATTCGCACCAACATAGAGGGCACCTTCTCACTGCTCGAGGCCGCGCGCCAGGCATGGCTCATCGACCGCTTGGTCGTAGAGGAGCCTGTTCGATTTCACCATGTCTCCACGGACGAAGTCTACGGAGAACTTGGCCCAACGGACCCGCCGTTTGCAGAGTCGACAGCATATTCGCCAAACTCCCCTTACGCCGCTTCGAAGGCGGCCAGTGACCACCTCGTCCGCGCCTACAGCCGGACCTATGGCCTTCCAGTCACCATCTCGAACTGCTCCAACAACTACGGTCCATATCAGTTTCCCGAGAAATTGATGCCCGTCGTCATTCTGAGCGCGCTTGAGGGCAGACCGATCCCCATTTACGGGGACGGTTCAAATGTGCGGGATTGGCTCTATGTTGAAGACCACTGCGCAGCTGTTCTTCTTATCCTGCGGCATGGAAGACCCGGCCGCACCTACAACATAGCAGGCGGGAACCAGGTCGCCAATTTTGAATTCGCTAAGCTTGTGTGTTCCAGCTTGGACGCGAGAATCCCGGGATCCCCACGCATTCCGCATGACTCGCTGATCACCCTCGTAACTGATCGACCGGGACACGACCGTCGTTATGCCATGGACATAAGGAGGATAACGACCGAGCTTGGCTGGAAGCCTCGCCAGAGCATTCGGGACGGGATCGACAAGACAGTCGAATGGTATCTGGCCAACTCAGAGTGGATTGAAGCAATTAGCACGCAGCCAGCCTACGGTGAGTGGCTCATTCAGAACTACGCCTCCAGGAGAGAGCCAAAATGAAGGGAATAATATTGGCCGGTGGGCACGGGACCAGACTTCACCCGATCACTCGTGGATCCAGCAAGCAACTGCTTCCCCTCTACGACAAGCCGATGGTGTACTACCCGCTATCAATGCTGATGTTCGCAGGCATTCGAGACATACTGATCATCAGCACCCCCGATCAATTGCCGGCATTCCGCAGGCTGCTATCCACCGGCAGTCAGTGGGGATTGAATTTTCAGTACGCGGAACAGGCGCAACCCAGAGGATTGGCCGACGCGTTCTTGGTCGGCCGGGCTTTCATTGGTGGTCAGCCAAGTTGCCTCATCCTTGGCGACAATGTGTTCTTTGGGCATGGTCTGCCTGAGACGTTACAGAGAGTAGCAAAGCGAACCGAAGGCGCCACGGTATTCGCTTACCCCGTGCGCGATCCCGGCCGGTACGGGGTCGTCGAGCTAGACGATGATGAGCATGTAATTGGAATCGAGGAGAAGCCCGAGAAGCC
>CAZGCX010000368.1:0-2098 GCA_964524585.1 uncultured Anaerolineaceae bacterium | reverse complement strand
CTGCATCAACAGCTGGCCACCACCTTCATCTACGTCACCCACGACCAGGTTGAGGCGATGACCATGGGCACCCGGATCGCAGTCATTCGGCGGGGCGTGATGCAGCAGGTCGACTCCCCGCAGCAACTGTACGACCACCCCAACAACGTGTTCGTGGCTGGGTTCATTGGATCACCGGCCATGAACTTCTTCAATGGCAAGCTGGAGCGCTCCAACGGCAACCTGATGGTGGATGTGGGCCAGTTCCAGGTAACGGTCCCACCCTCCAAGGCCGAGGCCTCCCAGCCGTACCTGGGCAAGGAAGTCGTGTTTGGAATCCGGCCCGAAGACGTGCACGACCCGAAGTTCACGCCGCCCGATATCACCCCCTCCACGGTGGAAGCCAAGGTCGAGGTGACCGAGTTGATGGGGAATGAGATCTTCGTCTACTTGATGGCCGGAGGGAACAACTTCGTCGCCCGGATCGATCCCCGGACCAAGATGTCGTCCGGCGGCCAGGTCCAGGTGGCGTTCAACATGGACAACATGCACTTGTTCAAGACCGAGGGTGACCAGGAGGCAATTTTCTAGGTTCGCCCGAAATTCGAGACTCTGGAGCCCCCGTAGCTCAGACACGGGGGCTTCTTCATGCCTGAGGGACACGACATGCAGCAGTTGGAATTGATGCACGCGCTGAAGCGCGAGTCAGACAGCCGGATCGTTCTGCTGGTGATGGATGGGCTGGGTGGCCTGGCGATGGAACCCGGCGGGAAGACCGCGCTGGAGGCCGCCGCTACACCCAACCTGGATCGGCTTGCGGCGGAGGGCGCCACGGGACAGACCGTCCCGATCCGCCCCGGCATCACGCCTGGGTCCGGCCCGGCCCACCTGGCGCTATTCGGCTACGAGCCATTGACCTTCGAGGTCGGTCGCGGCGTTCTGGAGGCGACCGGGGTCGGCATGCAAATCGCCAAGGGAGATCTGGCAGCCCGTGGCAACTTCTGTACGCTGGACGAACAGGGCGCCATCACCGATCGGCGGGCGGGCCGGCTGCCCAACGAGGAAGCAGTTCCATTGGTCGAAATGCTGGCTTCGATCGAGGTGCCAGGATGCGAGTTTGAAGTCCGCCACGTGCGCGAATACCGGTTTGCGGTCGTGGCTCGCGGCGAAGGACTCGAACACCATATCGCCGACACGGATCCGCAGCAGCCGGGTCTGGCGCCGCTGCCTCCGGTTGCCGAGGACCGGGGCTCGCAGCGCGGCGCCGAGCTCTTCGGTCAGTGGATCGACCGGGCCCATCACATCCTGGCCGGCCAGCCCAAGGCCAATGGATTGACGCTGCGCGGGTTCTCCACCAATCCAGAGCTTCCCAGCTTCGATTCGACCTACGGGCTCAATGCGGCCTGCGTGGCGGTTTATCCGATGTACCGCGGAGTTTCGAAGCTAGTTGGGATGAAGGTGGTCGAATTCGAAGGCGGCAGCCCTTCCGACGAATTCAGCGCGGTCTCGCGAGCCTGGAACGATCACGACTTTGTGTTCGTCCACATAAAAGCCACCGACAGCCGGGGTGAGGACGGGGATCTCGAGGGAAAGGCAGAAGTCATCGAGGCCGTGGATGCGGCGCTGCCTCAGCTGTTGGATCTGAAACCGGCTGTACTGGCGGTAACCGGAGACCACTCAACTCCGGCACGGCTGCGGTCGCACTCCTGGCACCCGGTGCCATTCCTACTATGGGCACCGGCCACCATTCGCGCCGACGCGAGCCAGAGCTTTGGAGAAGCCAGCTGTGCACATGGCGGCCTGGGCACCTTTCCCGCCACCGACGTGATGCCGCTGCTCATGGCACACGCTGAACGACTGGATAAGTTTGGGGCCTAGCGTAGATCAGGAAACCAACTGAAACGTCCGGTAGCAGCGGTTTAGGCGCCTCTGCCCCCAACCCAGCGTGAAATCAGGTAGAGCACACCGCTCTGAGCCAGGGTCGCCAGACCGATCGTGGCAAATGCAACCTGCCAGAAGAGCTCTGGAAAGAGACGAATCAGCGAATCGCTGTACCTGAACAGCCAGGTGTCGCCCTCAAAGAACACCCGGTGAAAGCCCACGAACAACACCGAGAACC
>CAZGCX010000367.1:0-2106 GCA_964524585.1 uncultured Anaerolineaceae bacterium | reverse complement strand
TGTGAGATGGGTTCGGCCGTCGGGTCGAGTTGCGATCTCCCGCCAGGTAATGGCGGTGACAATCGCAAGGCCGAACACCAGTGCCGGCTGCGAGGGGTACGGGATCGCTGGTCGTCGCTCAACGGGAAGCGACGCCAGCCAAGTTGCGCCAAACAGCGCGGCGTAGATCAGCACCACGCTGATTGCGCTGATCTGCCCGAGAACCAGCGACGAGCGGGGGATGGCGGCGAAGAACGCAACCGCCCGAATCGTGAACGCGGGGAACGGCCAGGCCAGCAGCGCGAGCAGCTTTCCCAACGGTCGAAACAGCATGCCTACGATCGTCGCGACCCCTCCTAGGATCATCAGTGGCGGCTGGGCGGGGAGGATCACCGGATTGGCCAGCAACGAGCTCAGCGAGAGCCGCTGGAAATAGGCCATCGTGAGTGGGAGTGTGGTTGTTTGCGCGGCGAGCGTGAACAGCAGGTATTCGCCTACCGGACCGGCCAGTCGCTCGGCGCGTGGTTTGGTCATCCAGCGCGAGGCCAGCTTGACAAACCAAGCCTGGATTGGATCGGCATACAGGACCAATCCCAGTGTGGCGGCGAACGAAAGCTGAAATCCAACATCCCACAAGACCTGAGGATGAATGACGGTCATCAAAACTGCCGCGGCCGACAAGCTGGCCAGGCCGTCGGCTCGTCGACCGAGAAAGCGCGCATACAGTGCCAGGCCGCTCATGATGGCTGCCCGGACCACCGCAGGATCGGCGCCGACCAGCAGGGTGTACAGGCCGATGGTTAGCGTGGCCGCCAGCGCGCCACGTCGAATCCCAAGCCATCGGCCGAAGAGCCGAATCACCAGGGCGGCCAGGACCGTCAGGTTGAACCCGGAGATGGCAATGATATGCGTGGTGCTGGTGGTATTGAAGGTTTCCCGCACCTCGGGGCTAATGCCCGATTCCAGGCCAAGCAGAATGCCGGCAAGTAACGAAGCCTCTGGATCGGGGAATAGATCGTGCACGGTCTCGAAGGCACGCTGCCGCAGCCCAAAAACCAGTTGGAGCAGCGGACTCGCCTGGCGCCGGGCCAGCCGAACCACCGAGGCCTGATCCATCATCGTCAACACACCTCGGCGGGCCAGGTACTCGCGATACGAGAACTGTTCATCTTCGGGTGGGGTTTCAGGAAAGCCGGTTGCCGCCACCCGGTCGCCATACTGGTACTCGCCGAATCGGTCGGCCTGCACCAGGAGCAGCCCGCCCGCCGGTCGCGAGTCCTGGGTTCCGGCCAGTTGCACCAGCTCGGCCTCCAGGCGAAGGCCCACATAGTCGTCCCGCAAATCGGGGTAGTCGACGATCACGCCGGTAACTGTGACCGGCTGGTGTAGATCGTTGAAGTTGGAGATATGGAACTGGTCGATCACGGGTGAGGCCAGGGTCATGCGCAGTGCAGCGAGGGAGGCCAGCGCCAGGAACGGACCCACTCGGCGGACCGGCATCCAGTCGAAGCTGAGCATCTGACCCAAGCTCGGCCCTGATCCGCGCCGGGCAGGGGCTGCTGCTGGTGGTCGATCAGGCTGTTCGATGAATCGCGCCGCGATTCCCAGAGCGATACCAACCAAATAGAACCAGGCTGGAAGTCCGGCCTGGCGGCCGGCCACGATTCCGGCCAACCAGGACATTCCCAGCCAGAAGAGCCTCACAGCAGGTGGTTCCCTGGAAAACCGGCGGTCATCGGCGCGACGAGCTCAGGAACGGCCAAGCTCGATCGGATTCGAATTCATGCTAGACTTGCCCCCGTGCTCAGGCTCGATCGGGTTGCGAGCCGAGACCCCCTCAACCGATGCGGCAGTATCTGGATCTGATGCGACACGTGCTGGAGCGGGGCGCCGAGAAAGGCGACCGCACCGGCACCGGCACTCTATCGGTGTTTGGCTATCAGATGCGCTTCGATCTGCGCCAGAGCTTTCCGCTGCTCACCACCAAGAAGCTGCACCTGAAATCGATCATCTACGAGCTGCTCTGGATGCTGCGCGGCGAGACCAATATCGAATTCCTCAAAAAGAACGGGGTGAGCATCTGGGACGAGTGGGCCGACGAACACGGCGAGCTTGGCCCAGTGTACG
>CAZGCX010000366.1:0-2107 GCA_964524585.1 uncultured Anaerolineaceae bacterium | reverse complement strand
GTCCGCAGCCAGCGTCTGTTCGCCGCGCTCCAGGAGCTCGGCCATGAGGGCTGATTGCAGCCGCTGTCGGTCGTCTTCGCTCACCGCGCGGGTGAGCACGTCGCGACCTCCGCTGGTGGGGGCCGGGTTGCTGACCTGCACTAGAAACCCGAGGGAACCTTCGACCGAATCGATCGTTTGAGCCGCCACGTTGCCAGCGCGCCCGGACTGTGCGGCAATGATTCCCACCGAGGCGGTCTCATCTTCCAACTCCAGATCGTCACTGGTCAGGAAGCGGACCTCCCCCGCCCGCAAGCCGGTCCCGGCAGGAATGCTGATCGGCTGGCCGGTCAGGCTGGTGAACTCGACTTCGCCGGTGGCCAGCGCCTCCGGCGCGCGGATGCGGCCGGTGGTCTCGACCTGCATTTGGCCCGCGATTTGGGTCACCACCGTCGCAGCCGGCAAGTGCCCGCTGGTGTTTGGCGACTGCAAGTTCGGATCGATCGAAAGCTCAATCGTGGTGTCGATCAACGCCGCGGTCGGCTCGATGCCGATGTCGGCCCCAGGCAGGATCGCGGCCATCGCCGCCAGCATCACTGTCGCGATGACTGCCACCGTCGCCATCCGGCCGCGGTGGTCCAGTCGAAAGGCCGTGAAATCGCCCGCCGCCTCGCGTGCTGCTCGCAGTTCGGCCAACTCCGACGGGGCGTGGCGCTTGAATTCGGTCGGCGGTGGCTGCGCGCCGTCCCACTCTCCGTCAGGCAATTGGTCGAGTGAGTCAAAAACCGGCAGCCCGATCCGGCGGGCGCCGGCGATGATTTGGGGATCATAGGTGACCAGTGCCAGCTCGATCCCCAGCCGCCGAGCGTGTCGCTGGACCAGTGTCAGATCCAGGCGACCGGCCAGCGGTCGGCCGCTGCGAGGCCACACCAACACCGCCTTGTCGGCTCGGGTCCAACTCAGCCGATCGCGCGTGGATACGTGGTCGTCTTCCGACTCGAGCTCGATGATTTGAACTTTCAAACCGGGCTCACTTGCAGCTCAGGCCAGCCTGGAGGACACCCACTCGGGGACGGTCGAAAGGGCCTCCGGAAGCTTGGTGGCATCCTTTCCACCCGCCTCAGCCAGAGTTGGTTTGCCACCCCCGCCACCGCCAACCAACTTGGCCACGGCCTTCACCAGCTCGCCGGCGTGCAGGCCGCGCGCCACCAAATCCTGGGTCACCGCCGCCACGATGATTGGCCGCTGATCGACTGCGCTCGCCAGCACCGCGATTCCGCTTGGATGATCACGGCGGAAGAGGTCGATCAGCGTCCGAAGCGATTCTGAGCTTGCACCGGAAATCACCCCGGTCAAGACCGGAACCCCGTCGACCTGTTCCGGTGTCAGGCGGTGGAATTCTTGCTCGGCCAGCTGAGACTGCGATTGCGCCAGTTGACGTTCGAGCTGCTCGCGTTCCTCCAGCAGGCGATTCACCCTCGACCCACTCTCGGCTGAACCGACCCCCAACGCGTGGGCGATCGCGTCCAGCGACTCGAATCGCAGCTGGATCAGGTCCAGCGCGCCGAGACCGGTGACCGCCTCGATCCTCCGAATTCCGGCCGCCACGCTGCTCTCGCTGGTGATCAGACAGATCCCGATCACGCCGGTCTCGGGCACGTGTGTCCCGCCGCACAATTCGTATGAAATCCGCTCCGGCTGGCCGATGCTGATGGTACGCACGACGTCGCCATAGGCTTCGCCGAACAGCGCCATGGCGCCCTCCCGAATGGCGGCCTCCCGCGGCTCCTGTTGGATCAGCAGCGGGTAGTTGCTCAGGATGTTCTCGTTGATCCGACGTTCGATACGACGGATCTGCTCCTGGGTCAGCGGGTCAGAGTGGGTGAAGTCGAAGCGCAGCCGGTCCGGCGCCACCAGTGATCCGGCCTGGCGAGCATGGTTGCCGAGCACCTCTCGCAGTGCGGCGTGCAGCAGGTGTGTGGCAATGTGGTTGCGCATGATGTCCATCCGCCGCGACGGATCCACCCGGGCAATCACCGTGTCTCCGATCTTGGGAGTCCCGGCGCGAACTGTCCCCAAATGCACCACCAAACCGTCAATCGGCTTGCGAGTGTCCTGGACCTCGACT
>CAZGCX010000365.1:0-2138 GCA_964524585.1 uncultured Anaerolineaceae bacterium | reverse complement strand
CGCCCGACCTCCGGCTGACCGAGTTCAGTCAGCGCCTGCTCAACGTCGAGCTCGCCGGACTCCAGCCGTTTAAGCACCTGCAGTCGCTGGTTCGCATCGTCCACGTCATCTTCCATTTCAGTTCTCCGTTCTGGCAGGTCGGACTAATACTCGGACAATCCGCCCGACTTGCGCACGTGTGCTTCCGACGACCGGTACCAGAAGTAACCGATCAACGGCATCAGTACCCCAAACAAGGTGGTGATGACGATCTCCACTCCGATCGGTGCCAACTCTGGAAATCCGGGCGGGTAGTTCATCAGGGTAGAGCGGAATGCATCTACCGCATAGGCGAGTGGAATGGCACGCGAGATCGCCCGCAGTCCGGCCGGCAGGGCCGAAAACGGAAAGAAGTTGGCGCACAGAATCAGAAATGCAAATTGCAGCACATTGGCCAGGCTCTGGCCGGTCTCTTTGATGCGTAGCGTGACTGCTGCGAAGGCGAAGCCGATCCCGAAGGTGCCGGAGAGCGCCATGGCCAGCAGGAACAACGCCAGGCCCGGATTGTTGAATGGCAGGCGGCCCAGCATGCTGGACATCAGCCACACGCCAGCCACCGACAGCAGCGAAGTCCAGATCAGGTTGTTGGTCACCCGCGAGACCAGGCTGCCGAATTTGGAGGCCGGACTGAGGTACAGCGCCTCCAGCGTGCCCTGCTTTTGCTCGCGGCGGATGTTGTATCCGATCGACCACAGCGTGTCGCTGAGGAACATGAACAGCATGAAGCCGTAGATCACAACCCCCGCTTCGCTGGTACCGACGCTCTCCGAGCTGCTGGAGAAGGTCAGCGTGGCCAGGGTGAAGATCGCCACGATGGCGAAGATCTGCCCGAAGGAGGCAATGAACTCCACCGGGTAGCGAGTCATGATCTTGAATTCCTTGCCAGCCATGGCAGCGATCGAGCTGATCAGTGCCGGCAACCCGGTTAGGCGCCGCGCTGGCAGGCGAGCCACGAGCGGGGAATCGGTTCCCAATTTCGCGGTCTGCTCCATCAGTACTGCCCCACCCCTTCATGCCGCCGGACATGGCGTTCCATTCCGGTGAATACCCAGTAGCCGAGCAAGGGCGCGATCAACAGGAAGGCCCACAGCACCGCGAAGTCTCGGTACCAGGTGCCGAAGAAATAGCCCACGCCCAGCAGCGCCGAGCGCACGCCGTTGACCATCCAGGTCGGCGGAAAGAGCAGCGCCAGCGCCCGCATCAGCGGCGGGAAGGCCGCAACCGGAAAGAACACCCCCATCAGCAGGCTGACGCTCCACTGCATCAGGTTGATTAAGGCGTTGGCTTCTTTCACCTTCAGCACCAGCGCGCCGAAAATCAAGGTCATGCCGAATACCGGCAACAACCCAACCAGCACAAAGGCCAACGCCAGCAGCAGCTCGCCCTGAAACGGATTGATCCCGAAGATCAACGACCCAACAAAGTAGGCGATCGAGCCGCTGATCAGCGAGCGCACCGCGCTGTACAGCGAGACGCCGGCCGCGTTCCACACCCGGTTGGTCGGCGTCAGGTAAATCGCCTCCAGCGTGCCGGTCTCCTGTTCGAACCGAATCCAGTAGCCCACCAGCCAGAAGGCGAACGATACGATCAGGAAGGCGCTGGCACCGATCAGCATGTAAGCCACGTAATTGTCGGTACCGGTATTGGCCCGGAAATTGGCCTCGGCCGCGTCGCCGGCGGTTGCCCGCCCGAGCAGAATCGGCATCGAGGCGAACACGATCGGGATCAGGATTTCGGTGAACAACTGCCCTTTATAACGGGTCACCAGCATCAATCGCATACGCGCGGTGGCGACCACCACCGAAAGCTTGCTGCGCAGGCTGGGTTCGGCAAGCATGTCAAACCACCCGGGTATCGTCGGCCAGGGTGCGACCGGTCTTGGCCACGAACACGTCTTCCAACGTGACCTCTTCCGGCGACACATGCTGCACCGTTGCGCCATTCTGCGTCAGCGCTTCGATCATTCGGTGCAGCGCATTGTGTCTGTCTTCGGTTACGACCGTGAGCTTGGTCGACCCATTTGCCGAACTCACCCCGACTTTGGAGACCTGGGGCAGCGCTTCTACCGCTAGGCGGGCGGCATTGGGGATCACGCCCTC
>CAZGCX010000364.1:0-2143 GCA_964524585.1 uncultured Anaerolineaceae bacterium | reverse complement strand
TGTGTCGCTGCAACCAGCTGCGAAGCCGTTCAGCTCGGCCGGGCAATCCAAGCAGGACCGAGTGGTCCGGCTGCTGCAGCACCGTGACCACGTCGATCGTTCGGCCTACCGGGTCGGTGAAGACCGTCTGCCGCAAACCGCCGATCTCGAGCGTCTCCAGCTCGTTGGTAGACATGCGATGCAGCAGGTCCAGCCGGTCGGCGCCGTAGGCCAGCAGCATCCCTGGCGGATCATGGCGCACCACCAGCGCGGAATCGATCGCGCTGTCATAGACCTGTTCGACGGTTCGGGACTCAGTCGTCATGCGTTGAGCATTGGCTTCAGCGGGCGATTATACCCAGCACTGGTCCGAACGCCGCAGCCTTTGGCGCCTCAGACGCCGCCTCGGTATAATCGCCGTCCCGTCGGTGCATTCACGATTTGGCACCGAACGTGCAGAGTGCAGTTTGATGGCCAGAGGCAAACGCCCAGCGGAAGAGCTTTCAATCGAGGAACTGGAGACGGTGCTGGCGCGCAAGAAGGTCGAAGCGCGCAGCGCTCGCCTGCGCAAGTTCCGGCGCAGCGGCCGCGCCCTGCGATTGCAGCAGGAGCTTCCGGCCGGCGAGCGCCGGCAGCAGTTCCGCGCTGAGCGAGAAGCGGAGCAGCCGGCCGAGGCGAAGCCCAGCCCGCTGCCGGAACGGGCCAATAAGCTGCTGCTGGGCGTGGAGGTGGCGGCAGTGTTGGCACTGCTCTTCATCTTGTTGAGCGGATTTGGGGCATTGCAATCGCTCAATCAAGAGGTCGCCGAGGCCCGTCAATTGCCGTCGCCCACCCCATTGATCAGTGCCATCGTACTGCCCTCCGGGCATACCCCGCCCAACTCGCCAGGCGGCGCGGCGCCGAACGAGTCGGAGATCCCCGAACACCTGCGGCCATTGGTGCAGTCGCTGCCGGTCCCTGACATCCCGACTCCCAGCCCGATTCACGTGCAGCACATGTTCCTGCCGACAATCTGGGACTCGCCCGCCCCGGTGGTTCAGGGCGATGGCTGGGAACAGCTGAAGAAAGGCGTCGGGCAGCACCTGGGAAGTGGAATGCCGGGCGAGCCCGGCAATGTGGTGTTGTCCGCCCACAACGACATCTTTGGCGAGCTGTTCCGTAACCTCGATCGGCTCAAGCCGGGTGATGAGGTCATCTTGTCGACCGGGCTGCGCGACTTTGTCTACCGAGTGACCGGCCTGAGCATCGTTTCGCCCACCGAGGTGGGTGTAATGGACCCCACCGTCCGTCCTACCGTGACATTGATTTCCTGCTATCCTTACCTGGTCGACTCGCAGCGGATCGTGGTCACGGCCGAATTGGTGGACGGCTAGCAGCACCTTGCTCGGGGTGCGGCATCCCTGGACCTAAACCAGGCAGGGCGACCCTGGGCAGTACAGTGAGCGGGCAAGGGCGCTCGCGCCGCTGACCGATCCCAGCACCTCGCACAGCACCGCGGCCTGGCATCCCGCCTGCGCCGGTTGACACCAAAGCCATGCAAAACGGCCACAAGTCCCCGCGCGTCCGATTCAGCCTGCTGTGGAAGATTACGCTTCCATTCATGCTGCTGGCGATGGTGCTCGGGTTGGGTGCCACCTATGTAGTCGACCGCCTGCTCAACCAGGAAGAGACCGATCGGTTTCTACGGCAGCTGGTAAATGGCGGTCAGCAGGCGAAGGACTCAGTAGTGCGGGCCGAGGTCGATCTGCTTGAGCTGGAGCGACTGATCGCCAACACCGAAGGCGTGGCTGAAGGAGCAAGCGACGGCAACGCAGAAGATCTGCGGACCCGAGTCCTGCCGCTGGTGCTGAACGCCCAGGCGGACGTGGTGGCGGTGCTAGATGTCGATGGCACCAGCATCCTGACCGTTCGGCGCCGTCCGGAAGCGGAAGTTGGCAACTACGAAACGCTGCGGGGCGAGACCTACTACTCGCAATGGCCGTTCGTACAGCGAATCCTCAGTGGCGAGTCGGACGAGATCGTGGGCGACAAGCAAGCTGGCATGGAGGCGATCGTGCTGGACGGAGTAGAACACAGTGTGTTCTTCGTCGGCGGTCCGCTGTTCGTGAGCGGACAGAGCATGACCGGCGGTGTGGTGGTCGGCCAATATGCTGATCGGCTGGTC
>CAZGCX010000363.1:0-2161 GCA_964524585.1 uncultured Anaerolineaceae bacterium | reverse complement strand
CGGCGTTTTTCGCTCTGCTGCCACACCCTGCTCCGGCAGTGCACATCCAAGTGGGCGAAAGTCCGAAGCGGCGTGGCTCTTTGCTGAAAGTCCAGATCCAGGTCCCCAACGCGGCCGGGCGAGATGCCGTCCGACTTTGCCTGCTCACTCCCCAGGGACGGCCCGCCGAGTGGTCTCGGCGGATCGTCTACGTCGGAGATTCACCTGCTGAAGTGGAGCTGCCGTCGGCTTACAATGATCCGCCGGGGAACTGGACCGTGCAGGCCGTGGACCTTTACACGGAAACACCAGCCTCTGCGCAAGTTGCGATTGAGTAATTCAGGAGCGGAGCCCCACGATCGTGGCAAAGGAATCAGTCCACACGACGGAAACTCAAGCACCTCAGGTGGGTTCCACGAAGATGCCGCGCTGGACGGTCGGCGAATTGATCGATGCCCCGCGCTTCACCGCGATAAGCTGGTTCGCCCTTCTCGGTCCGGGGCTGGTCATGGGTGCCTCGGCCATCGGAGGCGGCGAATGGCTGGTGGGTCCGCTGGTTACCGCCAGGTACGGCGGGGCACTGATGTGGTTGGCCACCATCAGTATTCTGGCACAGGGCCTCTACAACATCGAAATCAGCCGCTACACGCTCTACAGCGGTGAACCGATCTTTACCGGGAAGTTTCGGACCTTGCCCGGGCCCCAGTTTTGGCTCGGGGTCTATCTTCTCCTCGACTTCGGCAGCATCTTTCCGTACTTGGCGGCGAATGCGGCGACTCCTATTGCCGTGGTCCTGCTGGGCGGCCAAATGCCGGATCCCGATCACGTAGCAGGTCACTGGTGGATCATCAAGATCGTCAGCCTGGCCATCTTCGCCTTCAGCGTCACACCGCTCGTGATCGGTGGCAAGGTCTACAACTCCGTCAAGGCGCTCATGAGCTTCAAGCTTGTGATCGTGATCGGATTCCTGCTGATCCTTGCCGTGTTCTACTCCCACTGGGCAACCTGGGCGGACATTTGCAGCGGCTTTTTCAAGTTCGGCACCGTACCTGTGCAGTCCAGTGAAGACCGAAACGGCAATGGCCGGCTGGACCCCGGTGAAGATTGGGACCGTGACGGGCACTTGGACGTCGTTGAACCGCGCATCCCTCCCTCCCTCGATACGGATGGCGACGGTCGGCCCGATACTTGGGCCACCGATGACTCGGGCAGGCCGGTCAAGTTTCAAGACATCGACGGTGATGGATTCCGCGATGGAGACAACGTAGAGAATGTTTTCGTGTCGCTGGCGACCCGCGGCAGGCTGCCAGCGATTGACTTGCAGTTGGTAGCCCTCATCGCCGCGTTGGCAGCCATCGCAGGCAACGGAGGCCTCACTAACACGCCGCTCAGCAACTACACCCGCGATCAGGGTTGGGGCATGGGACATCATGTGGGAGCCATTCCCAGCATCATCGGCGGTCGTGGCATCCAGCTTTCTCATGTGGGCTGTGTGTTCAAAGTCACTCCCGAATCACTTGACCGCTGGCGTCGCTGGTACCGGCACGTGATGCGCGACCAATTAGCGCTGTGGGTACCTGCCTGCTTCGTCGGCGTGGCGCTGCCGAGCATGCTGTCGGTCGAATTCCTGCGCCGGGGAACGGACGCCGGTGACTGGAATGCGGCGGCCATGACGGCCGTCGGCGTGCAGAAGGCCGTGGACCATCCACCGGACGATGTCTTGGCTTCCATGACCGGTCTGTCGCATCTCGTATCGGGGCCAGGCTGGGGCAACGTCTTTTGGGCCATGACGCTACTTTGCGGATTCCTGGTACTGGGACTGGCCATGGTCACAACCGTCGACGGCGTCATCCGCCGCTGGGTCGACGTCTTTTGGACGGCGAGCTCCCGGTTACGAAAATTTGATCCGGAAGCCATCCGATTTGTTTATTTTCGCGTGCTCATTGTCTACTTTCTCTTTGGCGTAGTGATGCTCTTTCTGAACAAGCCCACGGGCCTGATCAAGATTGCCACGCTCGGCTACAACTTCGCTCTCGGTTTCAGTTGCATTCATACCCTCGCGGTCAACTCGGTGCTTCTACCCCGCGAGCTGCGCCCCAATTGGTTTGTACGAATCGGCCTGATCCTGGGCGGTATCTTCTTCACGCTCCTGGGAACCATCGCCGCCTACACGACCCTGTTT
>CAZGCX010000362.1:0-2161 GCA_964524585.1 uncultured Anaerolineaceae bacterium | reverse complement strand
GCCATGATCGGCGTGGCCCCCTGCCGCCACAAGTGCCGGTAGGGCAGGCTGGCGCCGATCTAAGGAGAGTGTGATGGAAATTGGCATGTTGTGGTTCGACGATGGTCCGGCCAAGCTGCGCGAACGGGTACAGCGGGCGGCCGAGTACTACACCGACAAATACGGCCACAAGCCGAATCTGTGCCTGGTGCATCCCGGCATGTTGAGCGGCGAGGCCGACAAGTTCAATGGGGTGCAGGTGCGCCCGGCCGGCGGCCTGATGAAAGGCCATCTGTGGTTGGGCGTGGAAGAGGCCGCCAAGGCCAACGGCGCCAACGGGAAGGGCGGCAAAAGCAACGGCACGCAGGCCAAGCGCACTTCCGGCAAGGCCCGCACTGGCAGCGGGAAGTCCGCCAAGGCCAATGGCGCCAAGAAGCCTCGCAGCAAGGCGTCAGGCGCCAAGCGGGGGAGCAAGAAGAAAGCAGACTGATGTGGGACCGCGGAGCCGCGCCCGGGTGGTGGTTCTCGGCCTCGCCCGACAGGGCAAGGCGCTGGCCCGCTATTTCGCAGTCCAGGGAGCAGAAGTGATCGTGAGTGATTTGAGGAGCCGGGAACAACTCAGCGAGCAGATCGACGAAATGGCCGATCTGAAGCTCGAGTATCGGCTCGGTGCGCACCCGGATGACTTATTGAAGCAGGCGGACCTGTTATGCCTATCCGGCGGGGTTCCCGCCGATCTGCCGCTGGCAGAGCAGGCCCGCCTGCAAGGGATTCCGGTCAGCAACGACTCGCAGCTCTTCCTGGAGGCCACCGATGCGCCGGTGATCGGGATCACCGGCTCGGCCGGCAAAACGACCACCACTCAACTGGTTGGCCGCATGGCGCAAGCCGAGGCCGATCGACGAGGCGTGCGGGCCTGGGTGGGCGGCAATATTGGCCATCCGCTGCTTGCGGAAGTCGCCCAGATCGACAACGACGACCTGGTGGTGATGGAGCTGTCCTCCTTTCAATTGGAAATCATGACCCTCAGCCCGCAGATTTCGGCGCTGCTCAATTTGACGCCCAACCATCTCGACCGTCACCGTTCGATGGCAGCCTACACCGAAGCCAAGGCCCGCATTCTGGCATTCCAGGGCGAATCGGACTCAGCCGTTCTGGGGCGTGACGATCCCGGCTCGTGGGCGATGCAGGATCGGGTGGTGGGACGGTTGCTGAGCTTCGGCGCCCGGCCCCACGCGGGCGAAGGCAGTTATCTGGAGAACGGCGAGGTCCGGATGCTGCTCGGCAGCCAGGAGCGCCGCTTGTTCCCGGTCGAAGACATCGAGTTGCGCGGGCCACACAACCTGCTCAACGTCCTGGCCGCCTGCGCCATCGCCGGCGCGGCCGAGATGAGCGATGAGTCGATCGCCACCGGTGTGCAGGGATTCACCGGCGTCGAACATCGGCTGGAATTCGTGCGGCAGCTCAACGGTGTGGACTACTACAACGACTCGATCGCCACCGCCCCGGAGCGCACCATTGCCGCCATCCGATCGTTTGGCGAGCCGCTGGTGCTGCTGATCGGTGGCCGGGACAAGGACCTGGACTGGGCACCGCTGGTGGAGTTGATCCGGCAGCGAGTCGACCACCTGATTCTCTTTGGCGAGCTGGCACCGATGGTCGAGCGGCTCATACGCGAGGCCGGCCCGAGCGAGCGGCCGGGCGCCGTTGAGACAGTCGATGGGCTGGAACAGGCGGTTGCCGCCGCAGCGTCGGCCGCTCAGCCGGGCGAGATCGTGCTGCTGTCGCCGGGAGGCACCAGCTTCGATGAGTTCGTGGATTTCGCCGCTCGTGGCGAGCGGTTCAAGCAGTTGGTGAACGCGCTGTGAGGGCCGAGAGGTTGATGGACGAGCGGCCGGCGACCGCTGAGCTGGGACAGGCCGGCCGGATGCTGCGGATCAAGTCCCCGTTGGGGGTGGACTTGTGGATGCTGCTGCTGGTCGGCATCATGATCGCCCTGGGGCTGGTGATGGTGTATTCCGCCAGCTGGGACGTGTCCTGGCGGTTGGAGGGCGACTCGAACGCCCTGTTCCGCCGTCAGCTCACCAACACCGGCTACGGACTGCTGGTGATGGTAGCGGCCACACTGTTCCCCTTGAAGTGGCTGCGCAAGGTGGCTCTGCCGGTAATTGTGGCGGTCGTG
>CAZGCX010000361.1:0-2171 GCA_964524585.1 uncultured Anaerolineaceae bacterium | reverse complement strand
GCGTTTCCGGGTCGAGTACGTAATAGATTCCCACACCGGAGCGTTCCTCTCCAAGCGGTGACGCCCATTCCTCTGGCTGCATCGATTGCTTTCCCACCGCGCGCTGTTGACGATCGTGCATAACGCCGCTCAGGAGCAGGAAATCGAGCACTGGGGATGCCGCTATATCGTCATGGCCGATCCGGTTTTGGAGTACCCATCCGGAGAGAGCGTCGAGTTGAGGGGGCCATTCAATGTGGCAGTCATCAGTACCTTCGCCGAGGATGAACCTCTCGGTGCGGTGCTTGCTGCTGCAAGCCTGCTGCGGGATTTCGAGTTCTATGTGACTGGCGATGATGGCCTGGCATCCAAAGCGGTGACAGCGAGCCGGCCTGTCAACTGCCACTTCACAGGTTTCGTGCCATATGCCAAATACATAGGGCTCCTCCGGGCAGTGGACGCCATCATTGATTTGACAACCCGCGACCACACGCTGCTTTGCGGGGCATTCGAAGCGGTGTCGCTTGGAAAGCCTCTGGTCACCTCAGATTGGCCAATACTTCGCGAACGGTTCAACTCTGGTGTGGTCCATGTTCCGAACACGGTCGAGGGAATCTGCCGGGGACTGCGGCAGGTTCGCGCCGAAACAGAAAAGCTTGAGAAGGAGATTCAGAGTCTCCGGACGGAGCTTAACAACGAATGGATTACAAAGCTGCGCGAGCTTCAGGCTATTCTTGCATTGGAACCTGACGACGCGATGAGAGTGCGCCCGGCATGAGGCGGCGGAAACCGCTTGTGGACGATATGATCATCCGTCAGGAGTCTGCGATGGCTCGGAGGGCTACCCGCTAGAGCCAGTGGACAACCCAATCTTCATCGTAGGGCTTCCCCGATCCGGGAGCACCCTTTGGTCGCACGTCATCGCACAGAGCCCGCGAGTGTTTGAGATTGGCGAAATGCTCATGCTTACTCCGCCTTGGCGCCGCGATTTCCGATACTTCGTGCGATTTGTGGTCGGCGGTCTCGATGACGACCAGCGCATCGCACAAATGGTTGGCCTGATGTTTTCCGGCAAGAAGACGCCCGGAATCACCGGCTCGTTCTGGCAATACACGGCCAACGCGTTTGATGACCGTGATCTGAAGCAAATCATCTGCGCTAGGATACAGGCCTCTGACAGATCCGTCGGGAGCGTCTTTCGGGCTTTCATTGAGGAGCTCTCCGCATTTCACGGCTACAGCCGGTGTAGCGTCAAGTTCCCGGTCTTCGTTAATCACATCCCCGATTTGCTCGCTTGGTACCCGGCCTGCCGAATCATCCACGTGAGCCGAGATCCCCGCGCGATGGCAGTTTCGCGGGCCAAATACCAGGGACAGCGAAGCCTCAAGAACCGCCAACTCACTATTCTGTTTGCAGCTCTCCAATATACCTGGACCTCACAGCTGCATTCCAAGTTCAAGGCGCTTGGCAATTACAGACTTGTTCGCTACGAGGATCTCTTGGTTGAGCCCAAACGCACCATCCTGGAACTTTGCGATTTTGTTGGCATCGAATTCGATCCACGGATGCTGGATCCCATGGAAGGCCAGCCATCGAGTGTGACCGGCAAGAAGAGCGGCGGCTTTAATCGCAAAGCAGGCACACATTGGATGAAGGCAATTTCGCCGGCAGAAGAACGGGTGATCAACGCGCTAACAAGATCCGGCATGAGGCGCTTTGGCTACGATCCAGCTAGACATCCGATCTACCTCGAAGGCCAAGCCGAATTGCGCTTGGCCTGACATCCCCGAACCACACTCAGACTAGAGTGGCTGCCGGTCTAAATATGATCGGAGTACTCTGCCGCGACGATGAGCGGCAGGCAGCGGCGGAGCTGTTCCAGCTCTTCAAGACTCCCTGGGAGTTCTGGGAGCGGGGCCGAGCTTATGCGGTTGTCCTCTCCTGCGTCGATTCGACCTCCGAGCTCGCCGCCGAACTGATCATTCAATGCTCCGCATTCCCTTCGCAGATTGATGAGCATCACGGCATTGTCGTGGAGGCAGCCGACTTTAGATACGTCTCCGACATCAAAGGCCACCGCCTCCCGATCTACGGAAGGAGCGCCAGAATCAGCGGCCCGGGTACCCCTATTCTGCATGGCGGCTCTGGAGATGAGCCCGTTGGGCTTCGATTGACGCGGACCGGTGCACGGC
>CAZGCX010000360.1:0-2175 GCA_964524585.1 uncultured Anaerolineaceae bacterium | reverse complement strand
CGGATTCCGCCAAAGGCCGCGGTTCCATAGTTGAAGGCATGCGTCAGCACACCAATCTTGGCCTCGGAATAGGGGACGAATTCACCTTGGAAATAAGCGTACTGGGGAAGATTCACTCTGACATGCCTCCTGCTCTGCCCGGAATCGGCTTCGCTGTCCCAGGAGCCGGAGGCACAACCGGTCGCACTATGGTCTCCGCGTTCAGTACCATCAGCCCCTGCGGGCACCGGCACCCTTTGCTGAGGACACACCGGCACCGCGCCTTGCATGCCCCACAGGGGTACCGCTCAGCCTGACCGCCTCCGGAGACAGAATGGCCCGCTCATGACAAGCGGGCATCGGGTCTGGCAATCGATTATATCCCGTGCCTTCGATCGCTGTCTAGGAAGGCTGTTTTCCTATCGGGTGAGTTCTGTCAGTGTGTGCGGTCATCGACCCCGCGCACTCCAGGCACTGCAGCTGCGACATCCAGCACCTGCTTACGCAAGGCTTCATCCGGCAGCCGGCCCAACAGGCTCACTTTGCCCAGGTGGCTGCGCACCGCAATCGCTCCCGGCGGCAGGTTCGGGATCTCCGCCAACGCCCGCGCCACTGCCAATTCGAGTTCGGGATCGGCGACCAATCGATCGACAATGCGCAAGACCCCCGGCACTGTCCGCAGCGCGGCAATCACCCCGTCTTTGATGATGCTGGCCCGCACGTGCCCGCGGATCTCAACCTCGCCATCGGGCGCCACAACCGCCCGCAACTCCCACAACGCACCGCGCACCGGCGTGTAATGCCACAGCGCCTCGTCGACTGCGGTCTGCAAGTCCTCCAATTGTTGGGTTGGCAGTTCGATCATGGCAGGTTTGGCTCCCGTTCTCGATTATAGCTTCGATACATCTGTGACAGGTGGTGCCCGCACCTCTCGCCCGATTAAACAGCAGACGGGCCGACAGGTTCACCCGCCGGCCCGCCCTCAATTCAACGAAACTCGTTTGGCCTAGGCCTCGCGAAACTCTCCCTCGACTACATCACCTTCTTGCTCACCCTCACCCGAGGCCCCATCTGGCTCGGTCGTGCCCTCTGCAGGGGTCGCAGGCTCGCCTTGTTGGGCATTGAGCTGCTGACTGAGCGCGTAGCTGGCCTGCTGCACTTCCTCCGAGAGCTGCTTGATCCTGCTCAGATCCTCACCCTCAAGCGCCTCGCGCAGGTCCTTCACTTTGCCCTCGATCCGCTCGCGGTCAGCCTGCGGGACCTTGTCGCCTAGCTCGTTGAGCGTCTTTTCCGCCTGATAGGCCAGCTGGTCGCCGGCGTTGCGGGCATCGATCAGCTCCTTATGAGCGGCGTCCTCAGAAGCGTGTGACTTGGCCTCCTGCACCATCCGCTCTACGTCGTCCTTGCTCAGATTGGTCGAAGCGGTGATGGTGACCGATTGCTCCTTGCCAGTGGCCTTGTCCTGCGCCTTGACGTTTAGGATGCCGTTGGCGTCGATGTCAAAGGTGACTTCGACCTGCGGCATACCGCGCGGTGCCGGTGGGATACCCTCCAGCCGGAAGCGGCCCAGCGTGTTGTTATCGGAGGCCATCGAACGCTCGCCCTGCAGCACGTGGATATCAACCGCGGTTTGGCTGTCCTCGGCGGTCGAAAAGACTTCTTGCTTCTTGATCGGGATAGTGGTGTTGCGCTCGATGAGTGTGGTCATCACCCCACCCAACGTCTCAACCCCCAGCGAAAGCGGCGTGACGTCCAGCAACAGCACGTCCTTGACATCGCCCGCCAGTACGCCGGCCTGGATGGCGGCGCCAACTGCCACGACCTCGTCCGGATTGACTCCCTTGTGAGGTTCCTTGCCGGTCATCGAGCGAACCAAATCCTGCACCATCGGCATACGGGTCGCGCCACCGACCAGCACCACTTCATCCACCTCGGTGGCCTTCATTCCGGCATCCTTCAACACTGCATCGAACGGACCCCGGATCCGGTTCACCAGGTCTTCGCTCATCTGCTCGAACCTGGAGCGGCTGAGCTTCATCTGTAAGTGTTTCGGGCCAGATGCGTCGGCAGACACGTAGGGCAGGTTGATCTCAGTCTCGGTGACCGAGGTCAGCTCGATCTTGGCCTTCTCGGCGGCCTCGCGCAGCCGCGGCAGCGCCTGGCGGGCCTCCCGCAGGTCGATCCCCTGAGCCTGCT
>CAZGCX010000359.1:0-2194 GCA_964524585.1 uncultured Anaerolineaceae bacterium | reverse complement strand
CCGGTATCGGTCAGCGTCTTGCCGTGCGTGCAGCCACCGTCAACGCCAACATCGCGGGCGCAAAGCTCGGCGTGGCCGCCGCCCAGGCCGGCCTCTCCCGCGCCGAGGCCCAGCGCGGCGAGGCGAAGGCCCAGCTCGACAAGCTCATCGCCGGCGCCCGGCCGGAGGAAGTCGCTCAGATCATCAAGCGGATGGAGGCTGAGGCCCCGCGCATCAAGGTGACGTACAAGATCGGCCAAAAGGTTCGAATCATCGACGGGCCGTTCAATGACTTCATCGGCACGGTCGACGACATCGATATGAACAAGGCCAAGGTACGGGTGATGGTTTCGTTCTTCGGGCGTGAAACACCGGTGGAGCTGGACTTCCTGCAGGTCGAGAAAGCATAGGCGCGGCGCAGCCGCGCTCGCCTGACGGAGAGACGATCGAGTGAAGAAGCTCAAGGCAGTGGTCAAAGTGGTACTGGAAGCTGGCAAGGCCAGTCCGGCCCCGCCGGTCGGCCCGGCACTTGCGCCGCATGGTATCAACCTGATGGCCTTCTGTAAGGAATACAACGCACGGACTTCGGGACAGCCGGGCGAGATCCTTCCGGCGGAGCTCACGATCTATACCGACGGCAGTTTCACCTTCATCTTGAAGACGCCGCCGGCGGCGGTCCTGCTCCGCAAAGCGGCCGGGGTCGAAAAGGGCTCGGCTGAGCCAAACAAGGTCAAAGTTGGCAGCGTCAGTCGCGACCAGCTGCGGGAGATTGCCGAGATCAAGATGAAAGACCTGAACGCTATCGATCTGGAGGGCGCCATGCGCCAGATTGAAGGCACTGCGCGCAACATGGGAATCACGGTCAGAGAGTGAACAATGGCTAAGCACGGGAAGAAGTATCGGAACGCGGCCGAGAAGATCGATCGCGAGATGTTTTACGAGCCGCGCCAGGCGTTGGAGCTGGCGCGCGAGACGGCCTATACCACTTTCGACGGCACCATTGAAGTGCACATGCGATTGGGGGTCGATCCACGCCAGGCCGAGCAGCAGATTCGCGAAACGGTGATGTTCCCGCACGGCCTTGGCAAGTCGGTGCGGGTGATCGCCTTCGCCGAGGGCGACGACGCCCGGCTGGCTCAGCAGGCCGGCGCCGACCACATCGTCGACGACGAGTTGATCAAGAAGATTCAGGATGGCTGGACCGATTTCGATGCAGCAGTCGCTACGCCTTCGATGATGGGCAAGGTCGGCCGGCTGGGCAAGGTGCTCGGGCCGCGTGGCCTGATGCCGAATCCCAAGGCCGGCACGGTGGTGCCGGGTGAGGATTTGCCGAGGGTGATCCAGGAATTGAAGGCTGGCCGGGTCGAATTCCGCCTGGATCGCACCGCCAATCTACATGTTCCGATCGGAAAGGCTTCCTTCGAGATCGACAAGCTGTACGACAATTTCATGGCGCTGATGGATGTGGTACGGCGTGCCAAACCGGCCTCCGCCAAGGGGACCTACGTGCGGAAGTTGGTTGTGACTAGCACGATGGGACCGGGGGTGAAAGTAGACGCAAACGCAGCACAAGTCGTTTAGCATTAGCTGAACTCTGATTCGCCAGAGACAGCAGGCGCCCCTGAGGGGGCTTAATCTCCTGCCGAGGTGAAGGCAGCACTGAGTTGACTGGCCTTTGCCGCGGACGGGCAAAGGTTTTTCGTTGTGGAGGAGGTGCAGTGGCAGTCTCAAAGGAACGCAAACAGGCCCTGGTGGCCGAGTATGAGGAATTGGCCAGGCGATCGAAAGCGCTGATCCTGACTTCGTACTCCGGATTGACGGTCAAGGATTTGCAGAGCTTGCGCAGCCAGATCCGCGAATATGGGGGTGAGTTCCACATTGTGAAGAACACCCTGATGGAGCTGGCGTTCAACAAGCTGGGCCTCCCAATGCCGGAGGGTGCCAGTCGAGGCACGACTGCAATTGGCTTCGCAATGGAAGACGTTCCGCCGGTGGCCAAAGCGATTGTGGAACTGCGTCGCGCAGGACAGCGAATTGACCTCAAGGGTGGACTGGTCGATGGGAATCTGTATGACGCGGCCCAGATGGAGCGACTGGCAGACTTGCCACCCATGCCGGTGGTCCGCGCGCAGCTCTTGGGGCTGCTCAACACCCCTGCACGCCAGGTGGCCGGCACCCTGGCCGACCCCTTCGGCGTACCGGACGTTACCCACGC
>CAZGCX010000358.1:0-2204 GCA_964524585.1 uncultured Anaerolineaceae bacterium | reverse complement strand
TGGTCGTCAGGAAGGTCCAAATCCAGCTGATCGATACCCCCTCGCTGGACCGGGACTTCCTGGAGCCGGCCTTGCTGGATCTGATGCGACGAGCCGATCTGGTCCTGGTGGTGGTCGATGTCACGACCGATCCCAACCAGCAGCTGATTCACACGTTAGAGCTGCTGCGCCAGCATCGCATCGAACCAGTGATCGACGCCGATCAACGACCGCGCACTTCGATCGCCCCGATCCTGGTGGCGGCCAACAAGTGCGACGATCCTTCGGTGGACGAGAATCTGGAGATCTTCAAACGGCTGATGGAGGGCGATTGGCCGGTGATTCCGATTTCGGTCGAAACTGGACGCGGGCTTGAGCAGCTAGGGGAGGCGGTTTTCGAGCGGCTGAAGATCATGCGCGTTTACTCACGGGCCCCGGGGCGCGAGCCGGACTTTGATACTCCATTCGTCATGCCGGTCGGCGGGACCGTGGAGGAATTTGCCCGGGAGATCCACCACGACTTCTACGACAACCTCAAGTCCGCCCGCGTCTGGGGCCACGGAGTGCACGACGGCCAACTGGTTGCCCGGGACCACGTGCTGCACGACGGAGATATCGTCGAGCTGCGGATCTAGGCCAACGCGTCGCCCGGGACCACGTGCTGCACGACGGGGATATCGTTGAGTTGCGGATCTAGGCCAATCGGCAGCGGCCGGAGCCTGCTGCTCCACCCATAGCTTCACATCCAAAAATGGCCCTTGACATTTCTGGACCGCATGCTATAAATATAACTAAATGGTTATATATCAAGAGGCAAAACTGGATCGGTTATTTGGGGCCCTGGGGAACGCGACCCGCAGGGCGATCCTCGACCGGCTGACTCGATCCGAACAATCCGTGCTGGATTTGGCGTCGATGTTCGAGATGTCGCAGCCGGCAGTCACCAAGCACCTGAAAGTGCTGGAGCGGGCGGGGCTGATCCGCAAGCGGAAGGAAGGGAGATATCGCTACTGCACCCTGGAGCCAGACACACTTGAGACCGCATCGGAGTGGATCGAGCGGACCCGGCAGTACTGGGAAGAGAGCTTTGAAGCGTTGGATCGATACCTGGAATCGGAAGAGTCAGAGGAGAAGACAGAATGACCGAGAAAACCGAAATGCTGACGGCGGTGCTGGAATTGACCCGGAGCTTCAATGCGCCGGTGAAGCGGGTGTACCGGGCGTTCACCGAATCCGAACGGATGGCCAAGTGGGGCTGTGGGGTCAGCTACGAGAATCTGGCGATCGACGTAGACCCGCGTCCCGGAGGAGTGCTGCACCACCGTGTGGTTTCGAAGCAGGACCGCTCGGAGTGGACCTTCTTTGGTGTCTTCCAAGAAGTCGAACCGAATCAGAAGCTTAGCTACAGCTTCGATTGGAAACGCGACTGGCGCGAGCCGCATACCCCGAGCCTGGTGGAGCTGACTTTCCATGATCGCGGGGTGCGCACCGAGTTAGAAGTGCGTCACTCGCAGATGTCGGAACCGGCGCTCGAATCCACCGAGCGGCACTGGAACGAATTCATCGGCGTGCTCGAGCAGCTGCTCGACGCCGGAGATCTTTAGAAGAGCTGAGGCAGAACGATGTTACACGATCCGGTACTGCAGCGGGCGCTGGTTCGAGCGCGAGAGGTCGAAATCCTGACCGGCCGCGCCAACCGGCGGCGCTTCAAGTTGAGAGCGGCGAGAGTCTTACTGGCCATTGCGACGGGGTTCCTGGCACGCGCACTTCTCTAACCTGAGGTTCATTGCTACCCGGTGGGGGCTGACCTACACTCTTCGGGAGGTCTGCCCCATGCCGCGACGACTACTCCCGCTCCTGATCGCCGTAATGCTGCTGCTCGGCGCCTGTAACGCGCCCATCGGCCAGCCGACCCCCATGCCGAGCTCCACGCCCAGCCCGACCAGCACTGCCACCACCAGTCCGACCTCAACCTCCACGCCGACCGCCACCTTCACCCCCACAGCGACCTTTACCCCCACGATCACGCTGACGCCCAGCATCACGCCGACGCCGTCGATCACGCCCACCGCGACCTTTGACTTTCCCGATGTGAATGTCAACGTCCCATCGGCCCACTGCCGCTACGGGCCGGACGTTGCCTACCTGCACGCGGGAGACCTGTATCAGGGAGATCATGGCCTGGTGTGGAACCGCAACTACAACGCCAGCTGGTTGTGGGTCCG
>CAZGCX010000357.1:0-2219 GCA_964524585.1 uncultured Anaerolineaceae bacterium | reverse complement strand
AATAAGGAGGCCAAAACAACAATGACAGCAACCGACGCCCAAGTGAGGATAATGATGCGAGAAAGAGAAAAAGGTCGTACCCAAGAACAGGCCGCAGCCAGCGCCAATCTGAGAAGTCGCAAGACAGCGGCCAAGTATGAGCGGCTGGGAAAACTGCCCAGTGAACTGAACCAGCCCCGGCGCTACCGGACACGTGCAGACCCCTTTTCGCAGGACTGGCCCACAGTGGAAGCAATGCTAGAAAACGCACCCAATCTGGAAGCCAAAGCCCTGTTTGAATGGCTGTGTGAGCAGCATCCGGAACGTTACCAACCTGGTCAACTGCGCACCTTTCAGCGGCGTGTGGGCACGTGGCGAGCTCTAAACCAAAGGCAAGTCGCTATCCTGGAGCAAGTTCATCGTCCAGGCGAGGTGCTTCAGACCGATGGTACCTGGCTCACCAAACTCGGCGTGACGATTCAAAGTCAACCGTTCAAGCATATCCTGATTCACTGTGTGTTACCCTATTCGAATTGGGAATGGGGCCGTGTTGCGCAATCAGAGTCGTTAGTGGCCTTGCAGTTAGGGCTGCAAAGCACACTGATCAAGCTCGGTTATGTCCCGAAGCAACATCGGACGGATAACAGCAGCGCGGCGACCTACAGGCCAGGCGCCAAGGCTCAAAATGGCCACAAAAGGGAATACACCGACGGCTACCTGCAGTTACTAGACCACTACGGCCTCAAACCCCAAACAACAAACCTCAACTCACCTCAGGAAAACGGCGATGTTGAATCATCGAACGGCGGGATCAAGCGTGCTATCGAGCAACACTTGCTCCTGCGCGGGAGCCGTGACTTTGAAAGCATTGCAGCCTACGAAGACTTCCTGTTCGACGTGATGGAACGTCGAAACCATCCCCGCCAGGAACGTCTGGCCGATGAGTTGGCGGTGATGAAAGCGCTGACGGCTACGCCGTTGGCGACCAACAAACAGATGCGCGTCCGGGTCACACGCGGTAGCCTGATTCGTGTGCAGAAGAACGTCTACTCGGTTCCGACCAGCTTGATTGGTCGCCGGGTGAGCGTGCGGATCCACGAATGGCACCTTGATGTGTACTACCAAACCCACCTGGTGGAGACTCTGCCTCGCCTTGTCGGCAAAAAGCAACATCACGTCAACTATCGCCACGTGATCGATAGCCTGATCCGAAAGCCAGGGGGCTTCCGCGATTACCGCTATCGCGACGATCTCTTTCCACTCTTGGTCTTTCGCCGTGCCTGGGAACGTTTGAACCAATGGCAATCCCCGCGCAAAGCGGACTTGACCTACCTACGTATCCTCCAGCTAGCTGCTCGCAAGATGGAATCCGAGGTCGCCG
The DNA here is from genome assembly GCA_964524585.1 of uncultured Anaerolineaceae bacterium. Lineage (GTDB taxonomy): Bacteria > Chloroflexota > Anaerolineae > Anaerolineales > E44-bin32 > JADFRG01. The sequence goes on along the minus strand of CAZGCX010000357.1, from coordinate 859 downwards.
CTGCGTTGGAACAACTCTTAACGACGCCAGGACCCTGGGATGAAACCGACGTAGAACACATACTCCAACCCGAGCCTATTCACGTGCCCCAACTCGTATGCGGTAAAGTTCATTTGCAACAGTATGATCAACTCCTCTCGGTGGTGTGTCATGGCGCTTGATACGATTCATACCTACTGCAAAGCCCTCCGACTGCCCACGATGGCTCAGGTGGTCGAAGACGCCCTGACCACCGCTCAATGCGAGGATTGGCCGCTGGAAACATTTCTGCACCATCTTCTGGAGCAGGAGATGGCCGGACGGCGCGAGCGACGGATCACTCGCCTGACCAAAGCAGCTCATCTCCCCCCGGGAAAGACGCTGGAGACCTTCGAGCAAAAGCGGTTGCCCCTGCGCATTCGGCGTCAGATCCCACAGATCAGCGAGGGCGAATTCATCGCACGGGCGGAGAACATCCTCATCTTCGGACTGCCGGGAACTGGAAAAACACACTTGGCTACTGCATTGGGCTACGAGTGGGTGCAACGCAACTACAGTGTGCTGTTCGTTCCTACTTTCAAACTGGTCGGAGGATTGTTACGTGCAAAACGGGATTACGAGCTAGAGCGTGAGTTGCGCCGTCTCGATCGCTTCCAAGTCATCATTCTGGACGACCTGGGATATGTCCAACAAAGCCGTGAAGAGATGGAGGTCCTATTCACTTTTCTGGCCGAGCGCTATGAACGCCGTAGTGTCGTTATCACCTCCAATCTGGTTTTTTCGGAATGGGATCAGATATTCAAAGATCCCTTGACCACGGCGGCCGCCATCGACCGGGTCGTACACCACAGCTTGATTATCGAGTTTGGCCAGGAGATGA
>CAZGCX010000356.1:0-2224 GCA_964524585.1 uncultured Anaerolineaceae bacterium | reverse complement strand
ATTCCGGGACAGCTCCCGCGTGACGGGACGCAAGCAGTCCTGAGTAACGGCTCGCCGGCGGACCCGAGTATTGATCCCTTGAGGCCGGCACACCGACCGGAACCATTGGCACAAGAAGGGATGTTGAGCATCTGGCAAGGTTCGGAGCCGTGCTTGATCACAATCCTCTTGCGCTCATCCGGTGACCGGAAAGTGGACAGCCGCCGCATGAGGCAGATCCATGGCCTGCTGAGCTCGCATCCAGGAACTGATCGCTTTTCATTTCAGGTGCACGAGGCAAAACGAAGCTACGACCTCAATTTCCCAAGCTACACTACCCGCTACTCCGCCACCTTGCACGCTCGGCTGGCGAAGTTGGTTGGCGAACAGTGCATCCGCGTCGAGTCGCTGCGACCGCACTGACAAATCGTTTAGAATCCCAAAGCTCGAATCAACTGTGCGATCCCCGGGGCCCCGATTGGGGGTCTCCTCATGAATACGAGGGATTATGAAATTCGGCATTCTGACTGGGGGAGGCGACGTACCTGGGCTCAACGCCTGTATCAAAGCGGCGGTCAACCGGCTGCTCGACGGCGGTCACCAGGTCGTTGGCATCCGACGCGGCTGGGCGGGCCTGCTCCGCTGGGAGGTCGATGATCCGGAAGCCGAGCGACGCTTTACGATGCAGCTCGACCGGCGGACGGTACGCACCATTGACCGCACCGGCGGCACCTTCCTGCACACCTCCCGTACCAACCCGGCGAAAGTTCCGATCGGGGAGGCCCCGGAGTTCCTAAAGCCCGATAAGATCGTCGACGGCCGGGCGGACTTTACCCCGCATGTGCTGAGTCTGATTGAGCACCTGGGGGTGGATGCACTGCTCCCGATCGGCGGAGATGACACGCTCTCCTACGCGCTGCGTCTGCACGACGAAGGCGTGCCGGTGATCGGCATCCCGAAGACCATGGACAACGATGTCTTCGGCACCGACTACTGCATCGGTTTTTCAACCGCTGTGACCCGCAGCGTGCGCTTCATTCAGGATCTGCGCACCAATGCCGGCTCACATGAGCGGATTGCGGTGGTTGAGCTATTCGGCCGGTACAGTGGAGAGACCTCGCTGGTCGCAGCCTACCTGTCGGGAGTGGATCGAGCAGTCATCTCGGAAGTACCGTTCGATCCGCAGAAACTGGCCGAGCTGCTGATGGCGGACAAAGCGAAGAACCCTAGCAACTACGCCATGATGACGATTTCAGAAGGGGCCAAGATCAAAGGTGGCGAGAAGATGATGCGCGATCGGGTGGATGCCTTTGGTCACAAGAAGCTGGGGGGCATTGGGGCGGTTGCCGGCGACCAGATTCGTGATCTCACCGGCGAGAACATCATCTATCAGCAACTTGGCTACCTGATGCGATCCGGCAGTCCGGACTCGCTGGATCTGATGGTGTCGATCAACTACGCCGTAATGGCTGCCGATCTGGCCGTCAGCCGGCTGTTCGGACGCATGGTGGCGCTACGTAGCGGAATCTACACCAATATCCCGCTCACCGAAGGGCGAGACAAGGTGAAACAGGTCGACGTTGACGCCCTCTACGATGTCGAGGCCTACCAGCCGAAGGTGCGGGACGTGGCTGGTACGCCGATGTTCCTGACCTAGATCCAATTCGGCTCTTGGTAAGTTCCGAATACCGCTTTCATCACCCCCACGATCTCGCCCAGGGTCGCATAGGCGCGCACTGCCTTCAAGATGTGCGGCATGCTGTTCTCGCTGCCCTCGCAAGCGATCCGCAAGGCGTCGAGCGCCTGGCCCACCGCGCCCGAGTCCCGTTCTTGCCGCAGCTGCTGCAAGCGTTCGGCCTGCCGCCGATATCCGTCTGGGTTCATCTCAAGGATCGGGATTTGGAGCGGCGCCTGGTCGTTGTAGGCGTTCAACCCGACGATCTGGCGCTCATCCCGATCGATCTCCCGCTGATATCGGAAGGCGGCATCCGAGATCTCCCGCTGAAAGAAACCCGCTTCGATCGCCGGCAGCACCCCGCCCAGCTCGTCAATCCGTTTGAAGTAGTCCTCCGCCAACAACTGGATACGGTTGGTCATGGCCTCGACGAAGTACGACCCGCCCAATGGATCGACGGTGTTGGTCACCCCTGACTCTTCAGCCAGAATCTGCTGGGTACGCAGGGCGATGGTGGCCGCGTGTTCAGATGGCAACGCCAGGGCTTCATCCATCGAATTGGTGTGGAGC
>CAZGCX010000355.1:0-2230 GCA_964524585.1 uncultured Anaerolineaceae bacterium | reverse complement strand
TGCAGTGCCTGCCCGATCGCCAGCGCGACGATCCAGGTCCAAAGCATGCTTCCGCCTGATCCGGAACCGAGAGCAGTGGTCAAGAGTTCCAGCAACTTCGAACTGAAGCCACTGGCCACGTAGATGGCTCCAACCACCAGGAAGACGTAAGTCAGTCTCTTGAGCCAGACGACTTCTTGCACCTGGTAGGCTGCGAGCAGGAATACCGCGGCCGAGACAAGGAACACTCCAACACCACCAAGCTGCACGTCGATCGGGGCCGGCGTGACGCTGGGATACCAGTGCAACTGACCCATGCCCAACGAGATAATCGTGACGAGCAGCAGCACTAGAAGCGGAACCACCGGACCCCGGAGGCTGACCGTCGGTCTCTTGCGCCTCCGCGATTCAAGGACCCAAAGCCCGAACACCAGCAGCACCAGCGGCACAACCGCCGGCACGTGGGTCTTGGTTCCGGTCGCGATGGAGGCTGGAACCAGAAGGCCAGTAACGACGATAGCCGGTAGCCCAAGCGAGGGGTTTCGGAGGATGAATAAGCACCCCGCTAGTCCGACAATGACCCACCAGCTCGATCCCAGCAGAGAATGCAATACGGGCTGAGACTGGAATAGTGTGGCCGCCACAACGCTGAGCACCAGGATCGCAAGCACCTGCGCCAATTTCAACGGCCGAGTCAAGTCACGGGAATGAGTGGTCATTGAGCTAATGTGGATTCCATCAAGTGGGTGGCGAACGGGTTGCTGAGACAGTAACGGGAGAGCCGCCTCGAGCACCGTCTTGCCGGGGCTGGGACTAGCCTGCGGTTGTTTCTACCAAGCGTAGCAGTTTCGGAAGCACCACCGGAGCATCGTATCGCTCGCGCACCGCCTGTCCTGCGGCTTCTGCGATCTTCCGTGCGAAGGCGGGCTCACGCAAGGCACGGACGACCTTCGCGGCGAAACCCTGGGGCGTATCAGCGATCAACACCTGCCGATCAGCCTCCAGATCCAACCCTTCCACCCCTTTGGAGGTTGCCACCACCGGCTTACCCATGGCCATAGCTTCCAATACCTTGAGCCGGGTTCCCCCGCCGGTCAGGTACGGGGCAAGGCACACTGCAGCCCGTGAGACGATTGGCCGCACATCCTCAACGTAACCGGTAAGTTCAATGTTTGGTTGCATCGGCAGCTTGTGATGGTGGTTGTCCCCCGTGATGACCAGCCTGGTATCTGGGAGCGACTTCAGAATCAGGGGAAAGACTGCGGAGAGAAACCAGCACATCGCTTCGTAATTCGGCGAGTACGTGAATTGACCGGTAAAGACCAGCGTGCCGGGTTCAGCCAACCGCTGCTCTTCGGAGTAGTCAGCGACCGTTATGAAGTTTGGAATGATCTCGATCTTTGTCCCGTCGCTGAGTCCGGCCTGAAGCAGCCCCTGTTCCTTTTCCGAAACCACGGTGGAACGATCAAAGCTCTCAACTTGCCGGACAACATAGCGCCTGAACTTCTCCCAGGTCAATCGCAGGCGCAAGCGTTCAATGGTGGAGCGGGCGTTCAAGTAGTTGTCTCGCAGCACTCCGATCTCGACCTCCTCCAATATCGATGGGAGGTTGCCGAACAGTGGCCGGTACACCGAGGTGTCGATCTGCGAAGCGATCACCAGGTCAACTCCGCCGGCCGCAATCCGGTCTCGGATCAAGCCCGCCATCTGTTTCGAATAGGTATTGAGCAGCGAGCGCGGCGTCGGTGTTGCCAATCCGAGCAGCGAGCGAAAGCTGCGGGGGCGAAAGGGGGTCCACGGTACGATTTGGACTTCCTGGCAGATCTGACGAAGCCGATCCTTGGCCCGATCCCAATCCTCAGCCGGCGATCCAAAAGAGAACAGGGTGACCGCGTGGCGTTCTGCCAGGCCTTTCAAAATGCTGTGGATGCGGATCTTCGAGCCATTGTCCGCAGGGTACGGGAGCCAGCGAGAAAGGAAGAGAATTCTCATATCACGAGGAGAACTGCGACTCGGCCACTACCTCATGAAATACAGACTCGAGCTTGTCAACCATTCCTTTCATCGTGAAGCTCTCCTGCACCAGCCGCCTGCCAGCCTCGGCGAGCCGCGAGCGCAAGCTTTCGTCAGAGGCAAGTCTAGTGATGCACCTCGCCAGATCTGCATCGTCCTCAGGTGAAAACACTAGCCCGGTCTGTTCATGAGTCACGACCTCTCCCGTGCCCCCGCTGGATGTGGCAATGACCGCAAG
>CAZGCX010000354.1:0-2232 GCA_964524585.1 uncultured Anaerolineaceae bacterium | reverse complement strand
ATGGTGGCAGTTGCACAGGAAGCCGATCCTGACTTCCCGACCTACGAGGAATTCAAGGAACAAGGCGTTTACAAGGTGACGGGTAAGGGGCAGGTCGTGGCCAATCAGGACTTCGTGGCCGACCCCGAAGCCAACCCGCTCTCGACTGAGACCGGCAAGATCGAGATTTTCTCGCCGTATCTCTACGCACAGGATGACCCGGATGAAATCCCGGCTATCCCGAAGTACATCCCCGAGTGGGAAGGCGTGAGCGACCCGCTCCGCGAGACCTACCCGCTGATGCTGATGGGCTCACACTCCATTCAGCGCTCGCACTCGACCTTCGACAACGTGAAGATCATGCAGGAAGCTCATCCGCAGGTTGTGTGGATCAACCCGCATGACGCCAGCGAGCGCGGCATCGAGAACGGCGACAAGGTTCGCGTCTTCAACGATCGCGGCACCGTGATCCTCCCGGCGTTCGTCACGCCGCGCATCCGCCCCGGTGTGACCAACATCCCCCAGGGCGCGTGGCACACCCCCGACAGCGAGGGCAACGACATCCGCGGCTGCATCAACACGCTGACCAAGTATCATCCCACGCCGTTTGCGAAGGGCAACCCGCAGCACACCAACCTCGTGGAGATTGAGAAGGCATAAGGAGTTCGACATGGCAAAACAGCTAGCATTCTTCGTCGATCTGGGGAAGTGCACGGGGTGCAAAGCCTGCCAGATCGCGTGCAAAGATACATATGATCTACCGCTCGGCGTGACCTGGCGCCGCGTCGCCCAGTACAGCGGCGGCAGCTGGGTCGAGGATGAGGGCATGATGCTCCCCGCCGACGTCTATACCTACTACATCTCGGCGGCCTGCATGCACTGTGAAGACGCGCCCTGTGTGGAAGTATGCCCCACCGGCGCGATGCAGAAGCGCGACGAAGACGGCATCGTGTTCGTCGACCCCGACCTGTGCGTCGGCTGCCGCTACTGCGAATGGGCCTGCCCCTACGGCGCCCCGCAGTTCAACGCTGAGGCCGGCATCATGACCAAGTGCCACTTCTGCAAGGACCTGCAGGCTGAGGGCGAACAGCCCGTCTGCGTCGCCGCCTGCACCTTCCGCGCGCTGGATTTCGGCACGCTCGACGAGCTGCGGGAAAAGTATGGCGATTTCGCCGACCCGGCCCCGCTGCCCGATCCGTCACTCACCCATCCGGCCGTGGTCTTCAAGCCGCACAAGAACACGCGCTCTGGGCAGGAAGCCGATGGGCACGTCATGAACGTTGAGGAGGCAATTAAATGAGATCCGCTGAATGGGCGCTGATCCTCTACACGACTCTTATGCAGATGGCCGTTGGCGCCTTTCTAGTCCTGGGTGCGATGCACTTCCTGGCGCTCCAGAAGGCAGATGAGGAAGAAGCCGACCGCCTCAGCGACCGTGCCCTGTACGCCATCGGCCCGGTGGTGGTGCTGGGCGTTATCGCCTCGCTACTCCACCTTGGCAACCCGATGAACGCTTATCGTGCTGTTGCTAACATCGGCTCCTCATGGTTAAGCCGTGAAATCTCCATGACGATCCTGTTCAGCGGGCTGGGGGCAGTTTTCGCCCTGATGCAGTGGCGCAAGATCGGCAGCTTCACTGTGCGCACCGTCGTGGCCGGGCTGGCCGCCATCGTCGGGCTTGTGCTGGTCTACTTCATGTCACGGATCTACATGCTCCCCACGCAGCCGTCGTGGAATACCATCGCAACCCCCCTCCAGTTCTACGCGACCACGCTGCTGCTTGGCTCGCTGGCCGTGGGGGCGGCGCTCGTTGCCAACTACGCCTACATGAAAAACCAGGAAGAGGACGCCTCCCTCGATATGCAGTTCGATCTGCTGTCCACTTCCATCCGCTGGATCGTGATCATCGCGATCGCCCTGCTGGGCATCGAGCTGGTTGCCTTCCCGGTTTACCTCTCCTACCTGGCATCGGGCCCGACTCAGGCCGTTCAGAGTGCTTCGATGTTGTTCGGTGAGTTCGGTGCGCTGATGGTGCTGCGCCTGCTGTTGGTCTTTGTCGGCGCGGGCGTCTTCGGTGTGTTCCTGTACCGCCGTGTCGTCGACTGCGATTCCGACAACTTACCGGCCGCGCTGGTCTACGGGGCCCTGTTCGCCCTGTTTGGCGTCCTCTTTCCCCACCGAGCCATGGTGGCGGCGGTCGCCTACACGGCGGCCATGGAGCTGCTCGCCGGGTTCATACCCGCCACCATCAAC
>CAZGCX010000353.1:0-2239 GCA_964524585.1 uncultured Anaerolineaceae bacterium | reverse complement strand
GTCGCGTTGGCCCAATATCGGGGCGGACTGACCGATTTCAACCGCCTGTCAGTTCTCGAACAGAGTCTGGTGCAGCAACAGGACCAGCTTGCCCAGGCGCAGGGCAACATCGCTCAAGGTCTGATCGCCACGTACAAGGCACTGGGCGGCGGCTGGCAGATCCGGCTGGGACCACAGCCGCCGGCAGTCGTTTTTCCACCAGCCGAGCCTGGCGATTTGCAGCCTCAACATGGTGAAGAAGACGAGGCGGCGGCGCCTAATGCGATCCCGCTACCAGGACCTGAGCCCGATCGGATGCCGCAGCCGGTGCCGGAGGAGGACATGGAGCCCGTGCCCTCGGACAAACCGGTGGCTTTGGGAAGCCGCTTGCCGTCAGACAGCAGGCTGGCAGGAATCGGCTCGGCGGTTGCCGGCGAGCATCGTGGCGGCATCTCCCCGGTGCAACAGGCTTCGTACGAGGAACCGGCCACCACTGGCGAGTCGATTCAGCGGCTGCCACCGACGCACTCCCCACCGTCCGCATTCGGAGATCAACGATGAGACCTATCCCTTCAGCGCTTGCGATAAGTCTGCTTGCCCTGGTGACGTGCACGTTCTTGAAAACGGCGTTTGCGGAGGACTGCACTGCGCCGCCGCAGGCGGTTCAGGAGCCTGCGTGCTCGCACGGCCTGATCTCACTGCGCCACATGTTGTTTTGCAGAACGAACTGTTTCGGGCCCGATCTCTGTTGTTCGTGCTGCGACGACTACTGCCGCAGGCCGTTGCCGCCCGCGCCGCCGGTGCCCTGCCAGACGTGTTGTGACGACTATTGTCGGAAACCCTTGCCTTGTCCGCCTCCGCAACCGTGTGAGTGGTGCTGCGACGACTACTGCTCCAAGCTAATGCCCTGTGTCCGGGCCACCTGCCTACCCTGGTTTCGCTGCTACTCGGCTGAATGCAGCTGCGACGGTTGTCCTCAGTTCGAACCGACGCAGTGCTCGGACTGAGAGGCGAGGCAAAGTTACGTCGTGACGCTCGGCGGATTCTCGGGCGGTTGTGCCGATCCCGCAACGCTGCTGGTGTTGTCCGCAGAGAGCACCCGACCTTCCCGTTTTGCCTGCCGGTGCAGCATGACGTAGAAGAACACCGGCGTGAGCAAGAGTCCGAAGGCGCACACGCCGATCATGCCCGAAAACACGGCCGTACCCAGCGAGCGACGCATCTCCGCGCCGGCCCCAGTGGCCACCACCAGCGGCACCACGCCCAGGATAAACGCCAGGCTGGTCATGATGATCGGACGCAACCGCATCACGCAGGCAAGCCGCGTGGCTTCAACAAGCGACGATCCCTCGCGATACTGCTGGTTGGCAAATTCGACGATAAGAATCGCGTTCTTCGCCGCCAGCCCGATGAGCACGATCAGGCCGATCTGGACGAACAGGTCGATCGGCATCGCGGCGATGATCATGCCGGTCACCGCGCAGAGCATGCACATTGGCACCACCATCACGACCGAGAGCGGCAGATTCCAGCTTTCGTACTTGAACGCCAGGATGAGGAACACCAGCAGACCTCCCAGCACGAACACCAGCGGCCCGCTCTTTCCCTCCTTGATCTGCATGTAATAGATCGTCGTCCACTCGTACGGAATGCCCAGCGCAGTGCATTTTTCTTCCATGGCGGTGATGGCCTGACCGGAACTGTACCCGGGCGCAGGGTTTCCGTTGACCGCCGCCGAGGTGTACGTGTTGTATCGCATGATCATGGCCGGTCCGCCCATGTCTTGCACGGAGACGAGCGTTCCCAGCGGGACCATCTCGTCCAGGCGGTTGCGGACCTTGAGCTGAGCGAGCGATTCGGCCTGGGTGCGAAACTGCTGTTCGGCCAACAGGTTTACCTGCCACGTCCGCCCGAACCGATTGAATAGATTGACGTAGTAACCGCCCATGTAAACCTGCAGGGTGTTGAACACGTCGCTGACATCCACTTCCAGCGATTCGCACTTCGTACGGTCGATGTCCAGGTAGAGCTGCGGCGTGTTGGCGTTGTACATCGTAAACACACCGGCCAATTCCGGGTCCTCGTTGGCCTGGCGAATCAATTCATCGGTGGCGTTCTGCAATTCGGTCAGGTCGACGAAGCCCCGCTGCTCGGTCTGCAGCGTGAAACCCGCGAAATTGCTCAACCCTTGAATCGGCGGGGCTCGCAAAATGTCGACCGTGGCCCCGTCCACTTCCTCGGCAATCAGCCCGCGAAGCTT
>CAZGCX010000352.1:0-2240 GCA_964524585.1 uncultured Anaerolineaceae bacterium | reverse complement strand
TGCCTAAAAAGGTTGCTCGTTCGAGCATGGTGGCCTCCCGGCCCGGCTACAAATACTGGAAACCGGGCGAAGCCAACAACCCGGCCAGGATCAGCTGCACGGTGGTCGCTTCATCCGGTCGAAGACCGGCCTGCAGCGCCTCAAGCACCTGATCGCGCCGATCGGGATCGGGCGCGACGCCCAGCAACAGAGTCGAGAGCTGGTCGAACGCCACCGATGGCCCGGGCCCGAGCCGCCACTCAGGGACTTGCAACCTGGTGCCGGCGATCTGATTGCGGGCCAGATCGATCGCGAAGCGCCAGCGCGGCAGCAGATTCCCGGCCCAGTATTCCGCTCGATCGGGCGGACCGTCTGGCGTCGGCCATTCGAACAGCGGCTGGCCCATCTCGGCCAGCAGCTGCTGGATCGGCCGGCCGCCATCAGTGTCCGCCGATAAGGTGCGAAGTGCACCGCTGAGGTAGTCAACCGGGCGCTTGAGCTTTGTGCCTGGCCGCTCCAACCCATTGAACAGAATGGTTCGCAACATGGCTGGGATCGATCCGGCGCTCGACAGGTAGGTCGCAGCGGCCTGTTCGACCAAGGCCGGGGGCGGGTCCTCCGTCACAAAGCGGCGGATGAGTTTGGTCGACAGGTGCTGGGCGGTGGAGGGATGCAGCGCCAGCCGGTCCAACAGCTGTTCGGCTTCGCCCTGTCCGGCCGACTCGATCCTCAGTCCCAGTACTTGTTTGCTTCCGAGATCGTGGTCATCCGGTTCGAACTCGAATTCGCCGCGCCAGAACCGATTCTTGACGGTCCAGCCGGTCAGGCAGCGCGCAAGCTCCATTACGTCGGTCTGAGAGTAGCCGCCCTCAACTCCAAGCGTGTGCAACTCCATCAGCTCTCGGGCGTAGTTCTCGTTGGGCGCCGCACTTTGGTTGGCCTGATTGTCGAGGTAGATCAACATGGCAGGAGAGTGCGCCGAAGCACGCAGCAGCTCCGGGAAGCTCCCCAATGCGTGCCGGCGGATCACTTCCCGGTCGTCTACCGTCTTCAGGAACCAGCAATCGCCTTTGTGGATCGAGACGTTGAAGTGATCGGTCCAGAATTCGACCATTCGCTCGTAGAGTTGGCGCTTGCTGTAGATCCGTCTCACGGTCGTTGCACGTTGAAGTTCAGCGGTCACGTCTTCGCGGTCCCACGATGCCAGGGCGTCAGCGTCTAGCCTCAAGCTCTCGAATTGGCGCACCCGCCAGTCCACGCCTTCATCCGAAACGGATGAGGGTGCCAGCTGCATCTCGACCCAGGCCTGCCAACCGTGATTCGAGACTTGCCAGCGTTCCTCCACCGTCGGACCGTAGCTGAGCCGGCCGAGCACCAGGTGTTCATGGGCCGTGAGCGGCGGCAGCGAGAGACCGGCCGGCAAGGGTTGGGGGAGGCGTGAGATCTGGCGATAGAGAGGTGAACAGGCGGAGATCGTCGCCCCGCCCGCGACCAGGCCGGCCAACCGCAGGAAATCGCGACGGTTGAGAGTCACGCCGAGGCCTGGCCCAGCACCGGCTCTTCCGTCGGCTCGCGCTCGACTGCCATTGTCGGGGCGGACCGCTCTTCTGCGATTTTGGCTGGCATCCAGCCTAGCAGCGCGAAGGTCGCTGCCCCATAACCAGCCAGGATGACGGCCGGGATCACCAGCAGCCAACCGATCACCGGAAAGGCTGCTGCCAATTCCAACGCCAATGCACCCCGCAAGAATCCAGCAAGCGGGGAAAGTGCCTGAGATTGGTGGCCTGCCAGTCGCCGAGCCATCATCCACGCCAGTCCGCTCGCGCCGAGGCTGGCAAACGCGAGTCCACCCACCAGCATTGTCGCTCCGGCGAACTTGACCACTCCGAACGGTGAGGCAATAAGGATCACGATCACCACGATCAGCGGGAAGGCCAGCAACATGCCCATTCCGAGCGACTTCCATGGGCTGTGCTCAAGTCGCAGGCTGGCCCGCTCGATCATTCCGGGGAAGATCAGCCACCAGGCGGCAAGCATCCCGGGGAAAGCAACGCCCAACGCCAGCAACGTTCCAAAGACCGCATATACGTCCGCCATCGTCCGCTCCTCTCGGGCAGGTCCGGGAGTCCCGCCCTGGTTTCGAGGAGTAGTACAGCGGTTGCTCTAGATTTGTCGCGCGCTAGTTGTGATGGGGATTTCGCTGCGTTCAATCCCGCGGGGATTTCGCTGCGCTCAATCCCGCGGGGATTTCGCTGCGCTCA
>CAZGCX010000351.1:0-2246 GCA_964524585.1 uncultured Anaerolineaceae bacterium | reverse complement strand
ACAACGTCACCAGCTGATCGTCCGAGGGGAACCACTCCTTCCTCAGCCGGCCGATCCCCCAGTCATCCTCGCCAATTGCCCCGGGGAACTCGTACCCGTTCGATTCCGTTGCATGGCCGGTTCCGGCGCGGTTTACACCACCAGTGTAAGCGTACAAGTTCCGTTGGCCGGAATCGACCAGGCCTTTGATCATGGCGTCGGTGTGCGCCGGGGTATGTGACGACTGCGAAGTGTCGGTCGCACAAGTGATGCCGCCTTTAAGCTCCGCAAGCGAGGCCACGAGGTGAGAAAGATACAAATCCTCTGGCTCCTGACTCGGCTTCATTAGGTCCCAGACATTGCCGTCTCTGTCTGTCATCCGGCCCTGGTTCCACAGGTTCTGCATGTTGCTGTAGGACTCATAGGGCCACCCGCTGAGCTGCTGCTCGGGATCTCCCCCAAAAGTGATATAGCCGTCGGCGTTGGCGGAGCGCTGTGGGGTTTCATATTTGTGGTGATGCGTTGTTATGAACCCGGGCATAGCGATCAGGCTCGAGCAGTCGATTGTCTTGTCACCCCTTCCGAGATGTTTTCCAATCGCCAGGATTTTTCCGTCTTGGATAAGGATATCCGCTCCGGCCATATCGGCGCTCGGATCCATCGTTAGAATGGCAAAGCAGTTCTTCAGTAGAATCTTCTGCTTTCTATGATGCCCATGGTGCGGAGGGGGACCGCCGTGCTTCTTTCCTTGGTTGTGCGCTTTAGCAGGAAGGCCGAGCGACGCGGCAGCCAGTGACCCTACGGCAACCCCCGCAAGAAGACTGCGGCGACTCACATCCGTTAAGATCGCCGGCGCGCTGACGGCATCGCTTCTCTTGTTGGTCTTACCGTTCGACGACGGTTTCTCGGATTGATCTTTTTTCATTGCATACTCTCCCTATTAGGACCGCAGCGCCGGCAGGCGCGCGGTTCACCGAAATGCAAAAAACCATCTGCCGCGCAAACTGCGATCTGCGCGGAGCGTTGGGCTGAAAAGTCCGTCACTATCGTCGTTGGTTCTTTGGGTCAGACCGAGAGCGGAACAGGCGCCTAGGCGGCCGCCACCGCTCCCCCCAAATGGTGGGTGACTGGTCGTTGGCCTACCTCCCAGATGCATCGGGATTTGCCCAGGCTCCGCAAGCGGAGATTCGCCGGTATCCCGAATGGCTTGTTCGTTATTTCTCGCTACGCATCTTCAGGTAGCTGCGACATGAATGCTCGGCGCAGAGTGAACAATGCTGAGCGCTGAGCGAACAGAAACCCACTCTCGCAACCTAAAGGTCGCGTTTGAGGGGTTCCGATCCGCCTGACCGCAGCGAGCCGCATGGCAATCGCGGCTGGCGACGGGCGACGATCCGGAAGTCTGTGCCGGATCGCCGTCCAAGAGCTTGCCTCCGAGCCCCGCATCAGTTGCGGGGCTCGGAAACGCCGTCGTCGCCCTATGGTCTCAGCACGTACTGAGGGGCAAACTCGTTGAGGCCGTTGTGGCAGCACGACGTCAAGAACGCCGGCCTGTAGGGATGTCCGAAGCTGTTCTTGCCACGGTGAATGATATCGACGTCCGTGCCGAACGCGGGGCCGTTGATCCGCTTGAGAACATTGTCACGTGACTTCACGGCCTTATCGACCACCTTGTCGATGTTCCAGCCCGCCAACTCGCCGTCCCAATAGACGAACTTGCCGGCGATCATCACGTGCTGGATGGCGCTGGTATCCATCATCGTCACGACGGTGCCGTAGGCGTTGTTCATCGGCTGATAGTTGACGTTGTCGTAGTCCAAGATCACGATATCGGCCTCCATGCCGACACGCAGCATGCCGACCTTGTCTTTGAGGCCGCTGCCGGCTGCACCCGCGCGGGTCATCATCTCAACGCATTGTCTCGTCGTGAGCAGTTGCGGGATCGGAAGATTGCCAGGATCGCTGACCGTTGAGAATGCCAGGTCGTTGGCCAGCGCTCGCTGGATGCAGAAGGCCCCGCGCATCATCGAGAAGGGGTCCGGGGTCATGTTGGTGTCGACATCCGGACTGAGGCTCGGCATGACTCCGTGATTGAGCGCCTGCTGGATCGGCGGCATGCCGTGGCGCATCTGCTGCTCGATAATAACAGCGATCGAGACATGGCCGCCATTGTCGGCCCAGATCTCCCAGGGTTCCGACTTGCCCGCCCCGTCGCCACCGGGATAGGCAATGTCGCTGTGGCTGAGCTGAGCAATGGAGTTGTCCTG
>CAZGCX010000350.1:0-2258 GCA_964524585.1 uncultured Anaerolineaceae bacterium | reverse complement strand
TAGCGGTCCCCGATATCAAGGCGCCAGGCGCGACCGCGCGCGCTTCCCAAAACAGAAGCGCCCACCGTTAGGCGGGCGCTGATGATGCGATTGGCCGACTTCTAGTGATGGTGATGCATGTGGTGTTCAGAGTCGTGTTCCGCACCTTCGCCGACGTATTTCTCGGGATCCTCGTCGAACGAGGACTTGCAGCCCGGCGCGCAGAAGTAATAGGTCTTGCCCTGGTACTCCGAGGTCCATTGTGCAGTGGCTTCCTCGACTTCCATCTTGCAAACTGGATCAACCGCCATCGGATTACCCTCCAGATCAGGTTCCGGACCAGCCGATCGACCGGCCCAGCATCGCTCCGGCAATTGTAGTATATGCCGCTGCGGGAGGCACAGGACTTCTGACCGGTCGACACCCCTGACATGCTTCCTGACTGAAGTAGAATGATGGCTTCACACTGACGTGACAACTGCACCTGCACCTGCGACCGCCCCTCCCACGGCCGCTCCGGCCGCGGCCGGAGGCGGAACTCGATGGAGGAGGATTGGCTGCATTGGCTGCCTGTCGGTGGGCGGCCTGCTTTCCTGTTGCCTGGTCACGATGCTGTTCTTCGGTGCGGGCCTGTGGCGGCGGCTGGGCATCTTTGGTCCGACCGCCGAAGAGCTGTACTCTGGCGCGCCAGATCCGTTCGCTACTCGTGTCCTGAATCAGATCCTGAGCGACGTCGGTCTGACCGGCGCCAGCGCGCTGGTAATCCCCATCAAAGAAAGCGAAGGCCAGATCGCGGTGATTTCGCTGGACAGCAGTGAAGGCTTCGATGGGTCCGGAACTGGCCCGGGCAACGAGCAGCTGTTCATGGACGTGATCCAGCGCATGCGCGAAGACGACCGCATGCAAATGCTCGGCTTGGAGCGAGTAGCAGTCGATTATCGGGATGAAAGCGGCCAGAACCTGGTCACGCTGACCGCGGCCGAGTCGGCAGTCGAGTCGCTAGCCCAGGGGGAGATCACGCAGGACGAGTTCCTGAAGGAGGTGGAAATCGGCATCGGCGGGCTGGGATTGCGAGAGGTCCTGACGCTGGCAACTCAGAGTTCGAACTCGATGCGGCTGAATTGGCTGCTGGCCTTTGGCCGGATGTTGATCCGGGAGTTCGTGTGAGGGGGCTTGTGGCGGTGCGTCCGAGGCTGACTTCGCTGCGGCGCTGGCTGCTTCTCACCGCCCTGCTGGTGGCCGCTCCGCTCTTGGGCGGCTGCACGCAAGAGGACATCGACTGGATCGTAGCCGAGGGCCGCGCCTGGGCACAGGCCAACGGGCTGATCGACAGTGCCGGCAAGCCGAACTACTTCGGGATCGGCCTATGGTACATCAATCCCGCAACCGACCCGGCCGCTCGGGCCGCATTGGACGCCGGTAGGGTGGTCAAGGGGATTGAAGACGCGGACCAGCTAGCACAACAGGGGGCGGCCAACGGTGAGCTGGGCCCGATTGATCAGGCCATTGGTCGGCGGCCGGACGACTGGAGCTACCAGGAGCAAAAGGGCGCGCTGTTGCTCGCCCAGGGCGACTCGGCCGGGGCGCAGGCGGCTTTCGATCAGGCCACCGAGCTGGTCCGACAGCGCATCGCCGCCGGCGGCGACTGCCGATCCCTGGCTCGCAATCTGTACACACATCGCCAGATGGCGCTTCAGAACCAACTTCAATTGCGTGGAAACGCTGCAGTACAACAGAAGCTGGACGAGACCAATCTGGAGCTCAACCTGCTACAGGAAGGTCAGCCGACGCTGCTCTGCCCATAGGTCCGGTCTGATCGCAGTCTAGCCAGGAAAGACGCCCGGGAACGCCGGGCGTTTTGCGTCGTGCTCGTTAGCTGGACCGTGCTGGAACCGCACTACGGCCAGGGGATCGAGACCGGGTCGGTGTAACCGTGCTTCTCCACCGCATACAGCTTCCCGCTTGATTGTCCGTTGCAGGTGGTCAGGTCGTTGAAGGTCCAGCTGTTCCCGTCGGTCGCGACGTAAACATCGATTAGCCCGGCCGGGACGCAGATCCGGGCGCTGATGAAATAGCCTCGATCGTCATCGGTGGTCATCCAGACCTCTTTCCAGGTCACCGTCACCTGGTCTCCCTTTCGAACCGCATCTACTTTCCGCACCGGGCCGTAAAGTGTGGACTTTGGAAGCGGTGAAACGTAGCTGACAACCGAATGCGGATCACCATCGATGTCCACCACGCTGGCCCAGTAGCCCAACCGGCGCACCAGCTGCGCGGGA
>CAZGCX010000349.1:0-2263 GCA_964524585.1 uncultured Anaerolineaceae bacterium | reverse complement strand
CAGCACGGTTTCTCCCGGCTCGACCAGGGCCTGGTAGACCGCGTTGTTGGCTGGTGCGCCGGAGAGCGGCTGGACATTGATGAAGAGCTGCTCTGGCTCCAAGCCGTTGGCAGCAAACAGCACCGCCGCCCGCCGCCGCGCCAGGGCCTCTATGATGTCGGCGAACTCGACCCCCTTGTAATAGCGCGGGTCAGAATAGCGGCGATAGTGGGCCAGCTGCTGTTCGTAGTCCAGCAGCCGCTGCTCGCTCACCTTGCGAGTGGACTCGTGCGGATACCCCTCGGCATAGATGTTGTGGAAGGCGGTGGAAAGCGCCTGGCGCACCGCGGCCGGCGCGGTGCTCTCGGACGGGATCAAGATCAAGCGGCGGAATTGCCGCTCGGCCTCCAGCTCCGACAGTTGGTAAACCGCCGGATCTAGCTCCTCCAACTCGCCACGAAACAAGAAGTCATCCATTCAAGGCTCCGAAAACATGCTGTGGGCGGAGTGAAGCACCAGTGCCCCGGTCCGCGTCGGTGGTCGCTTAGAAACCAGGAAGTGGCCCTCCCTGGTACACCCAAAGGTCGAACAGTGCTTCCAAATCGCAACGACAACTTGACTCGGCGGTGGCCTGGAAGTCCGCTGCGGTGGCGATCTGGTAGCGATAGCTCTGCAGGTAGTCCCGTAGGAAGGCGAAGAAGATCTCGTCGCCGAGCTTGGACCGCAATGCGTCGAAGAACAATGCGCCCTTGAGATAGACGATCAGCCCATAGTCGGGGGTCGAGGTGTAGTCGGCCACCGCGCCACCGATCGGCAGCTCCGGATTGGTCGACTCCCGTACCTGCTCGCGGAAATCGGAAAGCATGCCGGTTGCAGCTCCGCTTCCGGAGGCCTGCTCCAGATAGAGCACCTGGGTGTAGGTGGCGGCTGCCTCGTCCAGCCACGGCTGCTGCAGCTGATCGTCGCCGATCAAACCATAAAACCATTGATGGCCGACCTCATGCACGGTGGGGTTGATCACGTTGGGGCCTCCCAAGGTGCCGATGCTCACCAGGCCGGGATACTCGATCCCTCCAAAAGCACCCGGTACGTCAACCAGGTCCAGCTCCCGGTATGGATACGGTCCAATCAGCCGGCCCAGCAGTTCCACTTGCTCGGCTGCAGCTCGCACCATGCGAGGCAGATCTGGGCTGTGATGAGGCAGCACCCAACCATTGACCTGCACCTGCCCCACCTGCTGGCTGCTCGACACAAAGCCCCCCAGCGCCAGGGCAAAGTCCCGCGCCGGTCCACTGACAATCGTGACCATCTCTTGACCATCGTCTTGCGGCTGCCGGTCGATCTCCTGCCCGGTGGTGACCAGCTGGTAGTCCGCATCGAAATTGACCCGGACCTCATAGAACGCGACCTCGGAATTGGTGGTGTCTCCCGACATGGGAGCCTGTTCCTGCTCCCACACCCCGTCACGATTGCGCGGCACCAGCGGATAGAAGGTGGGGGCAAATAACGAACCCTGGGAAATGCCAAACCGGCGCGGCGCCGCGAATCCAATTGGGCCGGAGGTCTCGACCACGAAGGGCAGGCTGAGGTCCAGGCTGTCCCCGCTTTCCAGCGGCCGGTCTAGTGCATAGCGTTGCGACAAGCCGCCCATTTCGAGCGTGGGTGCATGTAGCTCACCCTCAATCAATGCCGGACCGGCCGACATTGCGGCCCGATATTGATCGTGGTTGGGCCACAGCATGAACACGATGTCGTCGATCGGCTGGTCCCCCCGATTGGTGTAGCGCACCCGTGCCAGGCCGCGCAGCTGAGCGCGCTCTGCCGACGGATTGAACTCGATCGAGAGCTCGATCCAATATCGGGTGGCGAGTGGCAGGCCGGCCGCGTCATCGGCATAGGCCGGAAGCATCGCCCGGGCCTGTTCGTCTGGAGCGGAGGTGGACGGAGTCGGCGCCAGGGTGGGCAGTGGGGTCCCGGTCGCCACCGGGGTGGGGCTGGCAGGCGCGGTGGCCGGCGGCTTGGCGGCAGTCGGCGTCGGCAGCTGGGCGGCATTGACACAGGCCGCCAGCAGTGGGAACGTCAGCAGAGAGAGGAAATGTGATTTCACAACAGATCGGCGCCCTTACGGACGCCTGTGTGGGCGGAACAGGACTCGAACCTGCGACCCCTTCTGTGTAAGAGAAGTGCTCTAACCAACTGAGCTATCCGCCCTTCCGGATTATATCGAGGCCGCCCTTTGGGGTCAACGCGACCCCGGCCTTTGCCTGCCTCGCCCGGAGATGCT
>CAZGCX010000348.1:0-2264 GCA_964524585.1 uncultured Anaerolineaceae bacterium | reverse complement strand
CTGGGGCTCGCGTTTCGCCATCTACACCGGTCTGCCGGCCGTACTTGGCTGGAACTTTCATCAGCGGCAGCAGCGGGCCGCGGTGGAGAATCTAGACGTCAGTCAGCGAGCCGAGCAGATCACCAACTTCTACCTCACCCGCTCACCGTCTGAGGCAATGGAGTTCCTTCAACGCTATCAAGTGCAGTACATTGTCGTCGGCGAATTGGAGCGACTGTACTACCAGAGTTTTGACAATTGCCTTCCGATGGGAGACGAGCAGCAGGTCATCTGCGATTTGTCGGGTCGATTGGTCGGCCAGTGGGTCCTTGCGACGCCCGCCTCCGCATGCGAAGAGAAAGGCGAAGTGTTGACCTGTCCGACCGGCGGCCTGGAGAAGTTTGACGAAATGGAATCGCTTGGCTTGCTGCGCGCCGTCTATCAGGACGGAGACACGGCCATTTACGAGGTCGGCACTTGATCCTGTTGTGGTGGGTGGCCACCAGCCTGCTGGGAGTGCTGGCGCTGCCGCTGGTCTTCCGACTGTTCAAGTGGCTTCCCGATCGCGGCTATGCCTTCGCCCGCCCGCTCGGCTTGCTCGGTTCCAGCTACCTGTTGTGGCTGGGAGCAAGCCTCGGCATCATTCCCAATCACATTGGCGGAGCAATCGGCGCGCTGGTTCTGTTCGGCCTGGTGTCGCTGCTGCTGGGAGATCGGCAGGGCCTTGTGGACTGGCTGCGCTCCGAACGCCGGCTGGTGCTCAGCATCGAGGCCATTTTCGCAGTCAGCTTCGCCATCTGGGCCTTCATCCGTGCCAACAATCCAGAGATTCAGTTCACCGAAAAACCAATGGAAGTAGCTTTCCTGAACGGGATCTTGCGTTCCGGAAGCTACCCGCCCATCGATCCCTGGCTCTCTGGCTACGGCATCTCGTACTACTACTTCGGTTACGTGATGATCGGGCAACTGACCCAGCTAACCGGCGCCTCCAGCGGCGTGGCCTTCAACCTGACTTCGGCGCTGTGGTTCTCCATGGTGGCGGTGGGGAGCTACGGTCTGCTGTACAACCTGCTCGCCGCCGGCAAGCAGCTCCCGCCGATCGTCGGCGGGAAGAAATCAGCTGCACGGGAATCGGGGTCTAGGGGCCGGAAAGAACCCCGGTCGTCTGGCGGCTCCAGGCTGGCGACTGGAGGGGTTTCGCTCTGGCTGCCGCTGCTGGGGCCGCTGTTCGTGCTGGTCGCCGGCAATCTGGAAGCGTTTCTGGACGTGTTGCATTCGCAGCATCTGTTTTGGGCCAGCGGCAATCTGACCTCCCCGTTCTGGAGTTGGCTGGACATTCAGCAGCTCACCGAGCCGCCGGTGGGCGACCCGAGCTGGATCCCGCAGCGGTTTCTGTGGTGGTGGCGGGCGTCACGAGTGGTTCACGACGTCAATTTGGTCGGCGCTAGCGTCGAAGTCATCGATGAGTTTCCATTCTTTTCGTTTCTGCTGGCCGACAACCACCCACACCTGCTGGCAATCCCCTACGCGCTGACGGCAGTTGGGTTTTCGTTGCAAACTTTCCTCCGGGGAACGCCGGGGCCCTTTTACCTCAGGCAGAGCAACCTCACCGCGCAACGCCTGATCCGGATCGTGCGGCTGGCCGGTGGAGCACTGCTGGCGCTGGTCGTGGTACGAGCGGGACTGGCAGTGGCAGGCATCCCTGGCGGTCAGCCGCTCTCGGTGCTGGAGGCGACCCGCCAGGCGGCGGTCGAACTGTTGCTGTTGGGCGCGGGAAGCAGCCTGCTGGCGATCCTGATCCTGGTGCTGACCGGCAATCTTCCGAGCTTGCTGGACGGCGGGCAGTTCGCCTTTGCGGCCTGGCTCTTCGGAGGACTGGCTTTCTTGAACACCTGGGATTCTCCGATCTACCTGGTGTTGCTGGCTGTGGTTCTGGCCTGGATCAACCGGCGGCAGCCCCTGCTCGAGCTGATCCCTCAACTGGCCTACACCGTTCTGGCGATCGGGATCGCTGCGGTGCTGCTGTACCTGCCTTGGTATCCCAGCTTTTCGTCCCAGGCCGGCGGGGTGTTGGTAAACGTTCTCTTTCCGACCCGGATCCAGCACTTTCTAGTGATGTTCGGAGTGGCATTGGTGCCGATCCTGGCGTGGCTGGTCGCCAAGCTGCGCGCAGATCGGTCCGCGATCAGGCTGGATCGGATTTGGAAGGTGGGTCTGGGCCTGCTGCTGGCGCTGGTGTCGGGGGCCATCCTGTTGGGAATCGCGAACTATCTAGTGCTCACCCG
>CAZGCX010000347.1:0-2288 GCA_964524585.1 uncultured Anaerolineaceae bacterium | reverse complement strand
CCAGGCGCACCTGCGCCGAAGAGTACGACGGGCGATATAAGACTTCAACTTGCATGATATGCTCCCTTTCGAGTGCACCCATTGTATCTGGGCGCATCCGCAGCGGGATCATCGGATCGGACCGCTACGAACAGGGCTGGCAGCTTACCCGGCACTCCCGAAGCGCCTCAACACCCGCAGCGCCCGGAGGGTGTTCCAGCGGCTGGGCTGGCCGGTCCGCTCCATATCGAAGTGCACCTGACCCGACTTCTTGCCCTGCACCGGCCACTTCCCGTCCTTGCGGCGCTTGCCCGACAATACATCCAGCGCGTCGTGCATACGCGGGTCGTGGTCGAACCCCGCGGCCCAGAAGTAATCCAGCCCGCGCAGGACGTCGAAGTACCAGCGCGGCGGGAAACACAGCAACAACATGCGATTATCGATCACCTCGCCGGTGCGGTGAGACCGATAGAGTTGATGCTGCAAGATAAACTCGCGGCCGGCAGCAGCCGCTTGCTGCAGCTCCGGCAGCCGATACGAGTAGCCGTTTGCCGCGTATTCGTGAATGCCTTCCAGCACCGAGATGGTGGTATGCAGCGAGCTGTGCACGGCGCCCCGGCTCAGTTCACAGTTGAACCCGCCGTCGTGCATATGCCCGCTCAGGAGCAGGTCGACGATCGATCGCAGCGCTGGTTCCGGCATGCCGAAATAGCACGCCAGGTTCAGGAACATGCCGTTGACGCAGGTGTCGCTGTGCGGCTTGGCGGAGGAGATATTGACCCCCCCGTCCGGAGTCATGTTCCGCTCCAGCGCGTGACCCAGCGCCTGCCGCGCATCGGGCTGATCCGGAGCGATCGCCAGGCTCTTGAGGTCCAGCAGGGTGTAATGGGTCGAGATCCATTTGGGCTGGTAGTAGGTGCGGCCCCAATGACCGCTTGCCTTGCGGCGGCTCAAGAACTTCGCACCCCATCCTTCAGTCGCAATCCGCGCCTGGAGATCGGGCCGGTCCTGATCCAGCAGATCGCGGTGCACCTGGTACTGGATGGCAACGTCGCCTTCCAGCAGCCAGTCGAGGATGGACTGGTCCAAGGCGTCGCCTCTGCCGACTGCGTTCGCCGCCACTAGCCGCTAGTTGCGTTTCCGAAGCGAACTTTGGCCTGGGCTCGGGCCCGCGCGATCTCTGCCTCTCGGTCCCGGGGCGGAGCGCTGGTTACCAGGGTCTCGATCAGCCGCTTGGTCGCGGCGGCGACCTCTTCCACCGCGGCTTCGAACGCCGCTTCATTGGCGGCCGAGGGCTTCCTGAACCCGCTGACCTTTCGAACGTATTGCAGCGAGGAGGCGTAGATCTGCTCGCCGGTGGTCGGGGGGTCGTAGTTGAACAGCGGCTGAATGTTTCGGCACATCAGATTGCCCTCCCGGAACCCTTTGCATCGTATTTCATCTTCATATACGAATCCCCCCGCTCCAATTCATCCAGCATCTGCGCCAGCCGCCTCTGTTTGGTCTCCAGACGTTTGGGGCGGTCGGTCAGCTCAGCGGATCGTCCGGACCCATGACCCACGCGCTTTCATGGTGAGTGAAGCCCAGGCGCGGGTAGTACTCCGTGGCAGCCGGCGCGGAGAGCAGAATCAAGGTGCACCCCGGGCCGAGCTGCTCCCGGGTCAGGCGTACCAGCTCGCGACCGACACCCTGTCGTTGGAACTCCTGGTCGACTGCCAGATCCGAGAGGTAGCAGCAGGGTCGAGCCGAAGCCGCGAATGGTTGCCGGGTTCCACGGCCAGGTCGAGATCTTCTGGAGCATCTCCCGCTTGCTGGTGAGCGCTCGGATGGCGGTTTCCATCCCCTGCAAGTCGTTGTAGTCATGCTGGCGGATTCTGCTCTCCAGGCTGTCGCTGGTCGTCTGCAGCAGCTCGCTCACTTGGTGGAGGGCGCGCTTTTTCTCTTCACGAAGGCGATCCCGCATACCCATCACCGGCACAACAAACACGATCAGCGCCGGAACTCCCATCAGCGAATAGGCGCCGATGAGCCAACCGGTGTTGAACGTCGATGTATTGCGGAGGTAGCCAAGCGCCAGGAGCACGATGATGCCGATGCCGGTCCTGGCGGTCAGCCCCGAAAAGGCATGCGCCGGCTCGAGCTCCAACAGGTTGATGTTCCTTGCTTGCTCGTGCAGTTGGTGGACCATCCTCAGTTGTCGGAAGCTGCGAATGATCAGTCCAAAGATCGTCGCCCCGAAGAAAGCCGCCGCAACGGCGGCCACAATGTAGGGTAGAGCAGTATTCGGCGTACGATCTCCAAACGCCTGA
>CAZGCX010000346.1:0-2302 GCA_964524585.1 uncultured Anaerolineaceae bacterium | reverse complement strand
TCGAGCCTCGATCGATGCAGTCCCAAAAACCTGGACGCTGAGCGCTAAGAGGTTCATCGATCCCGGCTGCGCCAGTGCCCGCTGCGCCACCTCCAGCTGAACGGTCAGCACGATTCGGGAGGGCGTTGGTCGCGCTTCGGTCAGCTGGCGGATCAGGGCGGAGGAGATGTTGTAGGGGATGTTGGCGACCACCAGATACGGATCGCCCCCCATGAGCGCGGCCGGATCCAGTTGGAGGATGTCGCCATGAATCACACTGACCATCGGTTCGGATCCGAGCACCTCCAGCAAGGCCGGCAGCAGCCGATAATCCAGCTCAACCGCCACCACCCGGCTTGCATGTCTCGCCAGGACCACAGTTAGTGAACCGAGCCCCGCCCCAATCTCTAACACCTGGTCGGCCGTTCCCAGCTCCGCAGCCTCCACCACCGCCTGCAGCGCGTGCTGGTCGACCAGGAAGTGCTGCCCCAGTCGTTTGCGTGGTCGGATGCCATGTTTGCGCAGCAGACTGCGGGCGTCGATGCTGTGTCGCACTAAGGGAAGACGTAGACGATCGATCCGGGGACCGGAGTGAGGAAGTAAACCGTAATGTAGCCTGACCACGGCACCCAGTCGTCATCGCTGTAGCCCAGATCGATCCAGCGGCCTTTGACTCCGCCTCCTGTGTCGGCCGCCTCGGCAAACCCGTATCCGGGGACATACATCTGAGTTCCGAATGGAATCAGGCTGCGATCGATGGCAACCAACCCCTTCTTCAGCGGCTTGCCGGAGGCAGTGATCCCAAAGGAGGGGCTGCTGAGTGAGACTCCGGCGCGTGACGGCGAGTACGAGGTTGCATACATCTCGACCGCTCTCCAGTAGTCGAGCGGACCGTCGGCGGTCGAGACGGAGCGGATCACGATCTGCGTGCCGTAGCCGATTACCTGGTCCGATGCTTCTTGTGCGATCCAGTCACCTTCGATCGCCCGCTCAACCTCCATACCATCTTCAAATCTCACCCGAACGCGATTGGTGCGCACGCCATAGGAACCGGCTTCGACCAGCCGCTGCTGATCGATTTCGAGCGTGTCCAACGGCTGGTACAGCGTCTCGAACGGCAGCGGCTGCTGTTCAAAGTTGACCGTCTCTCGGACCCGAACCACCCGGATAGTCCCATCGACCGGGATCGGTCCGTCGGCTGCGGGGACTGCGTAATCAAGTCCGACCAGCTGCACTCCGGCTCCTTCCAACGCTTCGGCAACGGTTGAGGCAGCAGATCGTCCGTGGATGACCAGCCGACCGGTACGAATTGTGATGGGGCGGCTCAATTGCACATGGACCGTGAGAGGACCGCTCAGCTCAGTCTCGGCGTCCGGCGTCAACCGATCGGACTGGTGCAGTTCGAACCCGGCCTCCACCAAGGCCTCGCCAACGGTGGCCGCAGCGGAATAGACGACCTGGCGAGCCGATCCTTCAACCAGCGTGATCTTAACCGCCCGCTCGAGTCGGACCGCGGCCTGGGCCCCGCTGAAAAGCCCGTCAGCAGCCGGCAGTCCGTCAACGGTCAGCCGATCCCCAGGGTAGACCATCCAGCCGGCCGCTGAAAGCAAATTGCCAGTCGTAATCTCGGGGGATCGAATCAGCTGCCGGTCTCCGGCCATGATCAGCGTTACCGGCCGCGCGTGATCGACAACGACGGTAACCGCACCTGCAGCCGTCCAGTCCAGATCGGACTCGATGGCCGGAGTGACCCGATCGGCACCTCCGACCGCGACCCCAGCCTGGTCCAGCACCTGGGCGACCGTTCGGGCGTGGGTTCGCGCCGGTTGCCGCACGCCGTCCACGATCAGGTCCACCGGCCGTGCGGAGTAGAGGTATAGCGCACCAAGGCCCACCGCTGCCAGCAGAATCGGCAGCCAGTCGGTGATCCACGCCGACTGGAACGGAGGCCGCCGCGATGGTTCGTCGTTTGGTGTCATTGCGCCGCCCGGCAGTATACCAATCCACCCCGGAAGGTTTTGGGGTGCGGGGAGCGTGGGATTTCAAGTTGTCGGGAGTAAATGGCGGAGAGGGTGGGATTCGAACCCACGGAGCCTTGCGGCTCACGCGCTCTCCAGGCGCGCGCGTTAGGCCAGACTACGCTACCTCTCCAAGGGGAGGCGCGGATTATAACATGCGGGGTTTTTGAGGCTTTGCCGGTCCCGTGCAGCCCTGTCCTCCGCTTGTCTGGGCCGGGATCGGGGGAGGTTCGGTCGCAGTTTCCACCGCCGGGGAGTGTGCTCGCCGGCGCGGCCCGGGACCGAGGTCAGCTGCTCGCTCAACG
>CAZGCX010000345.1:0-2320 GCA_964524585.1 uncultured Anaerolineaceae bacterium | reverse complement strand
GGCACTGAATGGCTGCTCCCCGCTGAGCATCTCGAACAAGATGATGCCGAGCGCATATACGTCGCTGCGGCCGTCGAGCTCCAGGTCCCCCTGGATCTGTTCCGGACTCATGTAGGCCGGCGTGCCAATGAAGACGCCGCTCTTGGTGAGGGTGACCGTAGCGTCCGCCAACCGTGCGATGCCGAAGTCCGAGAGATAGGCGTGACCGGACTCGTCGAACAACACATTGGCCGGTTTGAGGTCGCGATGGACAACGCCGCGGGAGTGAGCGTAGTCCAGCGCGGTGGCAATGCGATAGATGACAGCCGCGACATCGTGTAGCGGCGTTCGCCCCTTGCGGATCAAGTCGGCCAGCGAACCGCCCGCCATGTAGCGCATCACCAGGTAGGGCTGCCCCTGGTGCTCGCCGTAATCGTGGATTGGCACGATGGCCGGATGCTCCAATCCAGCGATGGTCTGGGCCTCGCGCTCGAAACGTGCCCGGAAGTTGGCATCGTGCAGGTACTCGCGCGGCAGCAGTTTGATCGCTACTTCTCGCTGGATCCGGGTGTCGCGCGCTCGATAGACCTGAGCCATTCCGCCACGCCCGAGCTCCTCAAGTAGTTTGTAGCGGCCGATCCAAGTCCCGGGGGTAGTCAACTGGCTATCCACGATACTGGAGACTACGTGATCCGATGGCTACTTGTCAATCGCCGGTTAGCGCGGCTTCCAGTTGGCGTTCCAGCTGCTCCGGCGAATCGGTCGGGAGCTGACAGGTGAATGATTGGCACAGATACGCCGCGGGTCGACCGTCGATCGGATCGCGTCCGTCCATCAGTGCTGGCTGAGCCTCCGATCCGGGCTGGCCGCCGGCGAGCACCAGGCTGGGGGTAAAGCGCCGGGTGGCCACCGAGGCCAGCGCCTGGAACGGCCCATCGTCGGGCGAACCGACGATCGCCAGTTGCAGCTGGGGTCCGAGCGCAAAGTCGAGCGCACTCAACCAGCCGGCGAAGGCACTTGGGTGCTGGATGGCGGTTTGTGACATGGCCGCCAGCGCGCGTTCGGCCGGTTCGGCGAATCGCGCATCGCCTTCGTAGGCGGCAAGCGCCAAAAGGAGCTGGACGGCCATCGTATTGCCGCTGGGGATCGGACTGTCCTGCAGCGCCTTAGGCCGCGCAATCAGCGGCTCGTGATCGAGGCGGGTGTCGAAGAAGCCGCCATTGGGATCAGTAAAGGCTTCAAGGATCTCGTTACCGTGAGCCAGCGCGGCCTGGTACCAACGGGTGTCGAAGTCAGCCTGATAGAGCGCCAACAGGCCCAGGCCGAGCGCGGCGTGGTCCTCCAAATAGGCCGTGAATCGGGCTTGCCCCTCGCGCCAGGACCGCAATAGGTGCCCGTCGGGCTGGAGCGAATCCAGCAGGAATCTGGCCAGGCGCTGAGCGGGCTGCAGGTAGTCGGCATCCGGGATCGCTCGAGCGGCCTCCGCCAGCGCAGCAAGCGCCAGGCCGTTCCAGGCGGTAAGCACCTTGTCGTCCAGGCCGGGCGGAGTGCGCTCTCGGCGGCGATCGAGAAGCAAGGAGCGGGCGCGGGAGAGCTGTGCCCCAACTTCAGCGGGCGTGCTGGCATGCTGCTCGGCGAGCTCCAGATTCTCAACTGCACGGAAGAGGATGCTGCGCCCCTCGAAATTGCCGGCCTCGGTCACGCCGTAGGCCTGACAAAATAGCTCACTGAGCGCTAAATCGTCGAGCGCTTGCTCGATCTCGGGCTTGGTCCACAAGTAATACTTGCCTTCCTCGCCTTCCGAGTCGGCGTCGAAAGAGCTGTAGAGCCCGCCCTCCGGAGCTCGCATTTCGCGCAGCATGAAGTCCAGTGTCGAGCGGCAGACCCGCAGCTGCTCCGGGTTGGCGGTGACCTGCCAGGCGTGCAGGTAGGCCCGTGCCAGTTGGGCGTTGTCGTAGAGCATCTTCTCGAAATGCGGAACCAGCCAGCGGTCGTCTACCGAGTAGCGGGCGAACCCACCGGCGAGTTGGTCATGGATTCCGCCGGCAGCCATCGAGCGCAGCACGTGGGTAGCCATATCGAGCGCAAGCCGGTCATCGGAACGAAGGTGCCGGCGCAGCAAGTACTCGACGGTCATCGGCTGCGGGAACTTGGGCGCGCGTCCCCAACCGCCCAGTTTCCAGTCGTAGCTGCGGAACAGCGTTTCGGCCACCTGGTCGAATCGATCTGGGTCGAACGAGAGTGCGCCTGAAGGCTGCGACTCGACTGCCAGTGGAATCGACTGACTCAGACGGTCGGCCAGCTGATCTCCAACCTGCTCGATGTCCTCCCGTTCCTGCTC
>CAZGCX010000344.1:0-2328 GCA_964524585.1 uncultured Anaerolineaceae bacterium | reverse complement strand
TTGTCCTTGACCGCACCATCTTCCTCGAATAGCATGAACGCTAACCCATCCCCGATGAACGACTCCGCTTCAGGTGGAATAGCCGTCGAATTGCGGAACGTCAGCAAGCAATTTGGCGAATTCACTGCAGTTCGTGAGATCAACCTGACCGTTCGCAACGGCGAGTTCTTCACCCTGTTGGGCCCCTCCGGCTGCGGAAAGACGACCAGCCTGCGCATGATCGCTGGATTTGAGACCCCAAGCGACGGCGAAATCCTCATCGAAGGCCGGCGGATGGGGCTCACGCCGCCCTTCCAACGCAATACCAACATGGTGTTTCAGAACTACGCGCTGTTTCCCCATATGACCGTGTTTCAAAATGTAGCATTCGGACTGGAGATGCACCGGTCACCGAGAGACGGCATTGCGCCAGCAGTGACTGGCGCTCTGGAGATGGTGCGGCTCGCGGGTTACGAGGATCGATCGCCCAAACAGCTCTCAGGCGGCGAGCAGCAGCGAGTCGCGCTGGCACGGGCAATCGTCAACCGTCCGGGCGTGCTGCTGCTGGACGAGCCGCTCGGGGCGCTGGATCTCAAACTGCGCAAAGCGATGCAGCTAGAACTGAAGGAACTGCAAGACCGGCTTGGGATCACCTTTATCTATGTGACGCACGACCAGGAAGAGGCGCTTACGATGTCCGACCGGATTGCCGTGATGAACCAGGGCGAAGTGCTGCAGGTCGGAAAGCCCAGTGAGGTCTACGAGCGCCCCACGACCCGGTTTGTGGCGGATTTCATCGGCGAGACCAATTTTCTGACTGGGACAGTTCGCTCGGCAGCCGATGGGCTTGCAGAGTTGGAGGTGACTGGATTGAACCGGATGATCGGCACGGTAGTGGCCGATTTCGAGATCGGAGCGGAGGCTACCTTGACCGTCAGACCGGAGAAGATCAGCATCCGCCGCGAACGAACCCGCGAGGCAGTCAACGTACTGCAAGGGCGGGTGGAGGAAGTGATCTATCTCGGGACCGATACCAACTACCTGGTGCGGGCCGGACACGGTGATGTCATTCGAGTCCGCCAGCAGAATGAAACCTCCCCGGCGGCCAGCAAATCATTGGAGGTCGGGGACTCGGTCTACCTGAGTTGGCAGCCGACCAGTGGACTGATGATCTCTAAATGAATCTGCCCGCCGTGCGCAGTTTGGGCAAGCGGATTCGCGAGAGCAGTGGACTACAAGTACTTCTGCTGACCGGGCCCACGGTCGGCTGGTTGCTGCTGTTCTTTCTGGTGCCATTGGCTATGGTGGTATTGGTGAGTTTCGGTCAGCGGGGCGATGCCGGCCAAGTCATTTACGACTGGACGCTGGAGAACTACACCCGGCTGGCTGACTCACTCTACCTGCGCATCTTCGCCCGCTCGCTGATGATCGCGCTGGTGAACACCGCGCTCTGTCTGCTCTTTGGATATCCCCTGGCTTACTTCATTGCCCGACAGCGACACCGCTGGCGGAGCACACTGCTGCTGTTGGTGCTCATTCCGTTCTGGACCAACTTTCTCGTGCGTACCTATGCCTGGATCATCATCCTACGCAAGACGGGTTTGATCAATGCGCTGCTGCAGGGCCTGGGTTTGATCGCCCAGCCGCTGCAGCTCTTCCCCAGTTCGGGTGCGGTCACACTCGGGCTGTTCTATGGGTACCTGCCGTTTATGGTGCTGCCGCTCTACGCCGCGATTGAGCGGCTTGACTTCTCGCTGGTGGAGGCCGCCCAGGATCTGGGGGCCAATGCCCTGCAAGCATTTCGAAGAATTGTATTGCCGCTCACCGCGCCCGGCATCTTGGCCGGCTCGATCATCGTGTTCATCCCCTCCATCGGCGCCTACGTCACGCCGGAATTGCTAGGAGGCGCCAAGACCTCAATGATTGGTAACGTGCTGCAGCAGCAATTCCTGACTGTTCGCAACTGGCCCTTCGGCTCGGCCATGGGGCTGATCCTGATGCTCATCGTGCTGGCCGCCACCCTGGTGTACATGCGACGAGGCGGTCGAGCGCTGTGACCGAGGCTGCGCTAACGGTCGCCAGGACGGCCGCCAGCCAAGCGCGTCCCAGGGGCCACTGGATGGGTCGGATCAGTCGCCAGCTGCTGGCCCTGAATGCCGTGACCCTGTTTGTGTTTCTGTATCTGCCGATCCTGGTGCTGGTGATCTTCTCCTTTAACCAGGCAACCACCATTGGAACCGGAAGGGTGGTGGGCGGCTCGGTCTGGCATGGCTTCACCCTGGATTGGTACCGGCAGCTGCTGGAGAACAGCCGCATCCTGGACTCGCTCAAGAACACTCTGGTGGTGGC